>NZ_JACDUV010000006.1:0-226482 GCF_013761015.1 Anoxybacillus ayderensis | reverse complement strand
AGTGTTGGTCAAGGGCGAATCCGACTCCACCATCCCCTTTATTTTCCTTCAACAGGTCGCTCACAGGTGTTTTTCATAGAATTTTTGACGCTACCTCATTTTTCATTTCCATTGTACTACATGAACAAAGACAAATGGAAAACTTATTCGTTATAATGATTAAAAAGGAGTGATGACATGAAAAAACGGAAACTTGGACATTCCAACTTATATGTAAGTGAAATTGGCTTTGGCTGCATGTCGCTCGGTACGTCGGAAAACGATGCGATTCGCCTCATTCATGAAGCGATCGATCAAGGAGTAAACTACTTCGATACAGCCGATTTATATGATCATGGGTTAAATGAAGAGATTGTCGGTAAAGCATTAAAAGGAAAACGACATGATGTCATCGTTGCGACAAAAGTAGGGAATCGTTGGACGGAACAAGGAAACGGCTGGACATGGGATCCGTCAAAAGCATACATAAAAGAAGCGGTGAAACATAGCTTACGACGATTACAAACGGATTATATTGATGTATATCAACTACATGGTGGAACGATTGATGATCCGATCGATGAAACCATTGAGGCGTTTGAGGAATTGCAACAAGAGGGCATCATTCGTTATTACGGCATTTCCTCTATGCGTCCAAACGTCATTCGCGAATATGTGAAGCGATCGCGCATCGTTTCTGTCATGATGCCGTATAGTTTACTTGATCGTCGCGCTGAAGAATGGTTTCCGCTTTTGAAGCAACATAACGTGAGCGTCATTGCTCGCGGACCGCTAGCGAAAGGATTATTAACTGAACGTCCGATTGAAAAAGCAAGCGGAAATACGAAACAAAATGGCTATGTCGATTATTCGTTTGCCGAGTTAGTGACGCTCATTCCAAAATTAAAAGCGGTTGCTCCGAACGAAACGCTGACGGCAATTGCCCTTCGTTTTTGTTTAGCAAATGAAGCCGTAGCAACAGTCGTTCCAGGCGCAAGCCGATTATCGCAACTAATCGAAAACGTCGCTGCGCAATCAGTAACATTGAGCGATGAACAAATAGCTATCTTAAAACAACTGACAAAACAAACGATGTTTACTGATCATCGGTAACCGAGGGTGTTCGCCCTCGGTTATTTAAATTTTCGCCAATCTAAGTCACTTTCTTCTAGCCATTCGGCAAACGTTTTATTTTTTTCTCGCTTACGAGCTTCTTCTTTGCGCTTTGCTTCCTCTTCTTCTTTTCGTTTTTGTTCTTCTTCTTGCAGTTGCTTTTGTTTTTGCTTAAGCTGTGCGATCAGTTGCTCATTTAATCGATCTTTTAGCATAAACATCTCCCCCTTTCCCCAAACTAATCATGACTAAAACATAAAGGAGTGAACTTTTATGGCAAAAAATAAAAGCCAAAAAGGAAAGCCGACAGCCGATACGGTTCGTCCTGTCATTGCAAAGGAAGAATTAGAGAAAGCAATTCATCCGACAAAACGGCAAAATTCTCCGCAGTAAGAATGGGGACATTCGTCCCCTTATAAAATATCTGTAATATGCGGCATATGTCGTTCAATCCACGCAAGCGCTTCATCTAACTGCACGAACGATTGTGTTTCAAATGTCATCTCATCTTGCAGTAGCCAGACATCGCGTTCGTCGTTTGAAAATCCTGCAACGGACCAATGAAGTAAACTATACGGATGGTTATTGTACAAAAACGACACCCATGTTTTTTCCTTTACTATTTTTCGAAGACGATTCACTTGATCATTCACAACAATCACTCTTTCTATGTCAATTACAGTACATTTTTATTTTAACTCAATATTGTGAAATAAGAAAAGAATACTCTTGAAAACAAAAAGAAAGTTGCGACTTATGTAAGGACGATGTAGTATATACGATATAAGGTATACAAGGAGGTGGAATATATGGCGAAAGTGCAAATTAAAGTGATGGATAACGGTTCATTTCGTGTAACCGGAGATGTTGAATTAATTGATATGGAAGGAAACGAGTTTGAAACAAAAGAAACATTTTCTCTCTGTCGTTGCGGGCTCTCGCAAAATATGCCATTTTGTGATGGAGCCCATAAAGGAAAATTCCAATCCGTCGTTCGCGCTCCGAAAAACGAATAAGCCCGGCTTTTATTCCGGGCTTTTACCTTTCAACGCTCCATAAGCGACATGCGCGCATTTAAAATTTGATTCGGGCTTTTTAATTGAAAACACCCTGCCCCATCGACAACATCAATCGTCATTTGTTCATCAAAGAAAATGAGCCGATGTTTTTCCATCCAAATAGGCATATCGTTTGTTTCAATCTCTACATCATGTTCGTCTAATTGATCGACAAGCAGTAACATAGGCACGCCGTTTACGGCACATCCGCAATCATCTGTATCGTATGTCAGCTTGACGTGCTTGTTTCCACGAACACGACGAAGTTGTTCGATCGCTCGTTCCGTTATCGTAATTTTCACCACTTGCACCTCACTTACTTTTTTAAAAATGCCCGTTTCCCCATTTTTTCAATGACCGATGGAAATAATTGATACAATCGACTTCCTATATGCATCCAAAACGGCAAATTCACTTCGCGCGTCGGAGTAAGCATTACATCAACGATCCGTTTTGCGACAAATTCAGGACGAAGCATCCACCGTTTCACGTTTTTCACATATTCCCCAGACGTATCAGCAACAGTAAAAAAGTTTGTTTCGATCGGTCCAGGGTTCACTGCAGTGACAAAAATGCCATACATGGACGCTTCCATTCGCAAGCCATTTGTAAATCCAAGGACAGCATGTTTTGTTGCGGCATATACGCTCGATTTCGGCGTCGCAATTTTTCCAGCTTGAGATGCGACATTAATAATGTGGCCGGATCGTTTTTTCATCATATGTGTGTACACTTTTTTTGTACACGCGATCAATCCGAGCACGTTGACATCAAACATTTGCTTCGCTTCCAACAAATCAATATGCTCGACATAGCGAAACACACCGAATCCGGCATTATTAACGAGAATATCGATATCGACAGACGCAAGTAATCGATCAAATACAGCGTCTACTTCCTGCTGATTGCTAACATCTAACTGTTCATATAAGCAAGAAATGCCGTACGTTTGTTCAATATGTTGCGCAATTTGCGCCAATTTTTCTTTTGAACGCGCAAGCAATATCGGTATTCCTCCACGTTTAGCTACTTCGTATGCAATTTGTTCGCCAATGCCGCTCGACGCTCCTGTAATAACGACGTATTTCCCTGCTAATTTCATGATCTCACCACTTCGTACATATATATTTGATCGTCTTTTTCTTTTTTCACTGCTCCGATTGCTTCTAAATAATCGAGTTGACCGATCGTTTCGGACATCGTCAATAAAAATTCACGTTCATATACGGACGGAAAAAGCGCACGACATACGTCAAATGCCGTCATTGGCTTTTCACTTAACAATTGCCATACATATTGCGCACGCTCTTTTTGTTTTTCAAGCCGCTTTTCGACAAGTGATGCAACATCTGTCACATCTTCTCCATGTCCTGTAACGATCGTTGTAATGTCGTAATTCAGTAGTTTCTTTAATGAATCGTTATATTGCAAAAGTGGTTTCGGGCGCTCTTGTTCACCGATCGCAGGCGGCTCTAACAACGGATTAGATGAAATCGCAGCTAACAAATGATCCCCTCCGATCATCAACCCATCTGCTTCACGATATAATACAATATGACTTTGCGCATGACCTGGCGTTTCGATAACCGTCCAGCCTTCAATCATATCCCCTTCTTTCACTTCTTGAGTGAGCGAGCGCTCGCACGAAAAGCGGAGGGAGCGCCGAAAGTTTCCGAGTTTTGCGATCCATTCTTCCCCAATTCCACATTCAATTAAAAATTGCTCAAAATATTGTTGATGCCACGCAAAAAAAGCAGCATCTTTCGCAATCCAAGGTGCAGCTTTGCGATGGCCAATAACAGGAAGCGACGGAGGGAAATAATCAAGTAAACCGACATGATCCGGATGGTGATGTGTAATGATGACTTGCTCAATATCTTCCGGTTCATAGCCGAGTTCACGTAATTCCCGAACGAAGACATGCCACGCTTCTTCTGTTTTCACTCCAGCATCAACGAGCGTTAAACGGTCTCCTTTGACAATATACATATTGACATCGCCAACGGCAAATGGCGTTGGGACGACAATGCGATGCAACTGTTCCATTTTTTCGGCTCCTTCATTATATCATCATAACTTTTCGTTTCGTCTGTTTATCAGTTTACACTTATTTTTTTCATTTGTCATTTATTTTTATTTATTTATTAAAAAATTCAGAAAATAAAAACATAAAACCTATTGACAACGAGCTTGTTTTTCATGCATAATTGCAAGCAAATCATATATGTCTGAAGCGATGAATAGGGCCAGTACATGATAAATGGTAACAAGAGAGTGAGACCCATAGGCTGAAAGGTTTCATTACCCTCTTTATCATGGAACCTACCCTATGAGCAGTTAGGCAAACCTAACCGTCTTGCCGACGATACCGGCATAAGAGGTGGGCACATTGTGCCAACAAAGGTGGTACCGCGGAAAAAAAGACCTTTCCGTCCTTTATCGGACGAAAGGTCTTTTTTATTTTGGAGACGAGGAGGAGGAAAAAAATGACGATCACATTTCTCGGTGCAGGGTCGATGGCAGAAGCGCTCATTTCAGGAGTGACACAGACACTATATGAGCCGAAACAAATGATTGTAACGAATCGCTCTCGAATGGAGCGACTGACGTATATGCAACAAACATACGGGGTACGAATTGAAACGAATAAAGAACAAGCCGTCAAAGAAGCTAATATTGTTATTTTAGCGATGAAGCCAAAAGACGTTGCAGAAAGCTTAACGCCAATCGCACATGCTTTTCATGAGCAACAACTTATTATTTCATTGCTTGCGGGAGTGACGACGGATACGATTGCATCGCTCATCGGAAAACAAATGCCTGTCATTCGTGCCATGCCAAATACATCGGCGGCAATCGGGCAATCTGCCACAGCGCTCGCACAAGGTGCCTATGCAACGGATAAACATGTCCACATGGCAAAAGAGCTATTTGAAACGGTCGGGATCGTTACGATTGTTGATGAAAAGCATTTACACGCCGTGACAGGGCTATCGGGTAGTGGACCGGCGTACGTTTACTATTTAGTCGAAGCGATGGAAAAAGCAGCAGATGAAATTGGACTTGAGCGCGATATTGCAAAAGAGCTTATTTTACAAACGATTATCGGTGCTGCTCATATGTTAAAAGCAACAAACAAACATCCTTCCGTTTTGCGCAAAGAAGTAACAAGTCCAGGCGGAACGACAGAAGCTGGCATTGGGGTACTTGAACGTTATCGCTACCAAGAAGCGATGATTGCATGCATTAAACGAGCAACTGAACGATCAAAAGAACTTGGTGAAGCGCTGCTTTCTTCCGTTCAATAGTGCAATTTGTTTTTCTTTTCCAAGTGCGCGTGGTATCATTTTTATGGAAGATACTACGGGAGGGATTTAATATGTTATTTTCACCATATACCATTCGAGATGTTACCTTTAAAAACCGCATTGTTATGTCACCGATGTGCATGTATGCGTGCGATCGCGAAGATGGAACGGTGCACAACTGGCATCTCGTTCATTATGCAACGCGCGCGGTCGGGCAAGTCGGGCTCATTATGGTGGAAGCGACAGCTGTGACGCCACAAGGACGAATTTCAGCTCGCGATTTAGGGATTTGGGATGATAACCATATCGATGGATTGCGTACGCTTACTACGCTCGTTCATGAACAAGGGGCAAACATCGGCATTCAGCTTGCCCATGCCGGCCGAAAGGCAACCGTTTCTGGTGAAATCATTGCACCATCCCCGATTCCGTTTGATGAAACGATGCGAACACCAAAAGAAATGACAAAAGCGGACATTGAAGAAACGATCCATGCGTTTCAACAAGGTGCGCGACGCGCCAAAGAAGCGGGATCTGATGTCATTGAAATTCATGCTGCTCACGGCTATCTCATTAACGAGTTTTTATCGCCGCTCACAAACAAACGAACAGACGAATACGGTGGAGAAAACCGTTACCGCTTTTTAAGTGAAATCATTGAAGCAGTGAAAGAAGTATGGAACGGACCGCTATTTGTCCGTATTTCCGCACACGATTATCATCCAGACGGGTTAACAGTGAAAGACTACGTCGAATATGCAAAACAAATGAAAGCACAAGGCGTTGACCTCATTGACGTTAGCTCTGGCGCCGTCGTCCCGGCAAAAATTGATGCGTATCCAGGTTATCAAGTGCCGTTTGCGGAAACGATTCGCCGTGAAGCAAACGTGCCAACTGGTGCGGTCGGACTCATTACGTCTGGCTTACAAGCGGAAGAAATTTTACGCAATGGCCGTGCCGATCTCATTTTTATCGGTCGCGAGCTTCTTCGCAACCCATATTGGCCAAAAACAGCTTCAAGCGAACTCGGTATATCGCTTGAAGCGCCGAAGCCGTATGTCAGAGGGTGGTAATACACGACAAAGGATGTCCAATGTAGCGGACATCCTTTTACATTTCAAAATAATAGTGAGCGTGAAGTTGACATCCTGGATTAAACGCCGCATTGCAATGTGGACAATGGTAATTGCTTGTCATATATTGTTCAATCGTCAGCTCAGTTTGACAAACACCGCATAAAACCGCTTTTTCATGAAAACGTTCTTTCGGCCATACGACATGCTTGCCACAACCATGTTGTTCATGGCAATGTACACATGGAAAATATGTTTTACAGCAATAAAACTTAATCGCAATGACATCGCGTTCACTATGATAATGTACACATCGTGTCTGTTTATCAATGACGCTTCCTTTTACTTCGATCATTGTTAACCCTCTTTTCGTAAAATTGGAAACGATGAAAAATCGAAAGCAAGTGACACGTTCGGAAAAATCGTTTTCGCTTCTTCAACGAGTTCGTCACACATCTCCCCTTGATAACGGGAACTAATATGTGTCAAAATGAGTTGCTTCACTTCCGCTCGTTTCGCTACTTCTGCTGCTTGCAACGTCGTTGAATGATAGTAATCATGCGCTAAATGTGCTTCTTTGGCACGAAATGTTGCCTCATGGACAAGGACGTCGGCTTGTTTCGCCAATTCCACACTCGCCTCACAATACCGCGTATCTCCTATAATCGCAACAATGCGTCCTTTCTTTGGCGGGGCTACAAAGTTTCGTCCATCAATGACAGTTCCATCATCTAATGTGACAAGCTCCCCTCGCTTAATTTGTTGATAAATCGGGCCTGGGCGCACGCCAAGTGCACGCAATTGATCGACGAGCAACGTGCCCGGTAAATCTTTTTCAACGATTCGGAAACCGTATGAAGGTAAACCGTGATCAAGCAATTTCGCTGTAACAATAAACTGCTCATCTTCAAAGACGACACCTTCTGTATCTGTAAACTCATGAATATGCAAATCATATTTTAACCGCGTACCGCTAACCGCTAAGGCAGTGTCAACAAACGAACGAATACCAGTAGGGCCGTAAACAAAAAGAGGTGTTTCTCCCCCTTGAAATGAGCGACTTCCAAGCAGTCCAGGCAAGCCGAAAATGTGATCGCCGTGTAAATGAGTAATAAAAATACGTTCAATGCGTCGCGGGCGAATAGACGTATGTAAAATTTGATGTTGCGTCGCTTCACCGCAATCGAATAGCCATGTCGCTCCTCTTTCTTCTAATAACTGAAGGGCAATCGCCGATACGTTTCTCCCTTTCGACGGGACACCAGAGCCCGTTCCTAAAAACAATAATTCCACGCTACAAACTCCTCTCTTTTCTTTAATCGGATAAAACATTTGCGTTTACCACAATAAACCTCTAAAATTACATTATCATGAACCTTTCAAAAAATGAATAAAAGTGAGGTATATGGTCCGTGAATGACGTACAACCAAAAGCGACAATTGTTATTTTTGGCGCAACTGGCGACTTAGCAAAACGCAAATTATTCCCATCTATTTATAAACTTTATCAAAAAGGAAAGCTTTCTGAACAGTTTGCGGTTGTTGGTGTCGCCCGTCGTCCCCATACAAATGAATCGTTTCGTCATTACGTAAAAGAAACGATTGAAGAAGCGACAAAACAAGAATTAATGGATGATCCATTTATTTCTCATTTTTACTATCATTCATTAGATGCAACAAATACGCAATCATACGAACAATTAAATGAATTATTAACGCGTGTGGAAGAGCAATTTCATATTCCAGGCAACCGCATTTTTTACTTAGCGATGGCGCCTGAGTTTTTCGGAACAATTACATCGCATTTAAAATCAGAAGGACTGACAGCGACAAACGGCTGGACGCGATTAGTCATTGAAAAACCGTTCGGACATGATTTGCAAAGCGCACAAAAGTTAAATGAAGAAATTCGACAATCGTTTTCCGAGGAACAAATTTTCCGGATTGACCATTATCTCGGAAAAGAAATGGTACAAAACATTGAAGTCATTCGCTTTGCGAACGCGATTTTTGAACCGCTTTGGAACAATCGCTTTATTGCCAATATTCAAATTACATCAAGCGAAACGCTGGGGGTGGAAGATCGCGGTCGTTACTATGATCATTCTGGTGCGCTTCGCGATATGGTGCAAAACCATATGCTACAAATGGTTGCCCTTCTCGCAATGGAACCGCCAATTAAGCTGACAACAGATGACATTCGTAGCGAAAAAGTGAAAGTGCTTCGCGCGCTTCGTCCGATGACACATGATGACGTCGACAAATATTTCGTACGTGGGCAATACGGGCGCGGCATTGTGCGCGGGCAACAAGTCGTCGGTTATCGTGAAGAACATAGCGTCGATCCACATTCTAATACGGAAACGTTTGTCGCAGGGAAACTAATGATCGACAACTTCCGCTGGGCAGGTGTGCCATTTTACATACGAACAGGAAAACGAATGACCGAAAAATCAACGAAAATTGTTGTGCAATTTAAAGACGTACCGATGAATTTATATTATCGCACGAGCGAATACGTTCATCCGAATTTGCTCGTCATCCATATTCAACCAGATGAAGGAATTACGCTTCATTTAAATGCGAAAAAAAGCGGCGAAAGCATGAAAACGACGCCAATTAAGTTGGATTACTGCAACAATTGCATAGACGGCATTAATACGCCAGAAGCGTATGAAAAATTGTTATATGACTGCATGCGCGGCGATGCGACAAACTTTACGCACTGGGACGAAGTCGCTGCGTCATGGAGCTTTGTCGACCCGATTTCTGAAGTATGGGAAAATACGAAAGCGGTTGACTTCCCGAACTACGAAGCTGGCTCGATGGGCCCGAAAAAGGCAGATGAGCTATTGCAAAAAGACGGCTTCCACTGGTGGTCGCTAAACGGAACAATGTAAGGAGGAAATAAACATGAAAATGTACGATGTCACTGCTCCGATTTTTGAAGGGATGCCTGTGTATAAAAATAAGCCGGAAAAACAACCGAAGCTAACGACCGTCACGAACGATTACGTCACCGAATCGCGCATCGACATGGATGTGCATACCGGTACGCACATTGACGCACCACTCCATATGGTAAAAGGCGGGGAAACATTTGAAACGATTCCGCTTGAAAAACTCGTCGGCTACTGCAAAGTATTAGACGTCACAAACGTCAATGATCGCATTACAAAAGAAGATCTCATTCATTTTGATATTCAAGAAAATGATTTTATCTTATTTAAAACAAAAAATTCATTCGACGATGCCTTTAACTTTGAATTTATTTACGTCGCCGAAGATGCTGCTGCATACTTAGCCGAAAAACGTATTCGCGGCGTCGGCATTGACGCGCTTGGCGTCGAACGAAACCAAGCGGGACACCCAACGCATAAAACGCTGTTCGGCCATGGCATTATCGTCATCGAAGGACTTCGGCTAAAAGACGTTCCAGCAGGCGAATATTGGATGGTCGCCGCTCCGCTTAAACTCGTCGGCACCGACGCCGCCCCAGCGCGTGTATTATTGTTTGAACAATAAGCAATCCCCCTCATCATATGGTGAGGGGGATGTTACTATCTATAATTGTATTAAATGGGAGGGGGAAATATGCATAAGCATTTGCCGATGGAAGAAGAAGTGATGGACATGCTAATTGGGGGGTTTTCTTTTATCATGTCCATTGCAGTCATGACAATTGTATATCTTTGGAGAAACAATCGAGCGCAACAGGTAGCTTTCTTATGGGTTTTTTGTCATTTTTTCTTGCTTTCCATTGGGGTATTTTTTGCATTCAAAGCCATTTCTTTCGACCTCGAGCATGCACAAGCATCGGTAGAAATTTCGCTTCTTTTAAGCAAGGCAGGAATATCATGGGGTGCGAGCATGATTTGCTTATTAATCGGGATTAGGAAACTAACAAACAAGACAAAGCAATAATATCCCCCTAGAGCCGCTTGCCCTAGGGGGTGTTCGTTTATTTTAACCATTCCGTATGGAAAATGCCTTCTTTGTCGATGCGTTCGTATGTGTGCGCACCGAAGTAGTCGCGTTGTGCTTGGATAAGGTTCGCTGGCAATGTATCCATTCGATAGCTGTCGTAGTATGCTAAGGCGCTAGCGAACGCTGGTACTGGAATGCCGCGCATCGCTGCGGTTGCAACGATTTCGCGAAGCGATTGTTGATAGTTTTCGACAATGTCTTTAAAGTACGGGTCAAGCAATAAATTTGGCAGCGCTGGATCGCGGTCGTACGCTTCTTTAATTTTTTGTAAAAATTGCGCACGAATGATGCAGCCACCACGGAAAATCATTGCGATATTGCCGTATTGTAAATTCCAGTTGTATTCTTCCGAAGCAGCTTTCATTTGCGCAAAGCCTTGGGCGTACGAGCAAATTTTGCTCATGTAAAGCGCGCGGCGAACGGCTTCAATGAAGTGCGCGCGATCGCCTTCATACGGCTTCACTGCTGGACCTGCTAATAGCTTGCTTGCTTTCACGCGCTCTTCTTTCATTGCGGAAATAAAGCGAGCAAATACCGATTCCGTAATAATTGGTAGCGGAACGCCTAAATCGAGCGCGTTTTGGCTCGTCCATTTTCCTGTTCCTTTTTGTCCTGCTTTGTCTAAAATAACATCGACAAGCGGCTTGCCTGTTTCTTCATCGATTTTTGTAAAAATGTCTGCCGTAATTTCGATTAAATAACTATCTAATTCTCCTTTATTCCACTCGGCAAATACTTCATGAAGCTCTTGCGCGTTTAAGCCAAGCACATGTTTTAATAAAAAGTACGCTTCGGCAATTAATTGCATATCGCCGTATTCAATGCCGTTATGCACCATTTTTACGTAATGGCCTGCACCGTCTGGACCGATATATGTCGTGCACGGCTCGCCATCGACCTTTGCGGCAATCGCTTCAAAAATCGGACGGACGAGTTCATGCGCTTCTTTTTGTCCACCTGGCATGATGGAAGGTCCTTTCAGCGCCCCTTCTTCTCCACCAGAAACGCCTGTACCGATAAAATGAATACCAAGTTCCGCAAGTTCTTTATTGCGGCGTTGTGTATCTTTAAAATACGTATTGCCGCCATCAATCACGATATCGCCTTTTTCTAAATACGGCTTTAGTTGCTCAATTGTTGCGTCTGTTGCAGCACCTGCTTTTACCATCAACAAAATTTTGCGCGGCTTCTCAAGCGCGTTGACAAACTGTTCGATGCTATATGTACCGACGATGTTTTTCCCTTCCGCCTCTTTTAAAAACTCGTCTGTTTTTTCGCGTGAACGGTTATATACGGCAACGGAATATCCACGGCTTTCAATGTTAAGCGCCAAGTTTTTTCCCATGACCGCTAAACCGATCACACCAATTTGTTGTTTCGCCATAGCAAACGTTCCTTTCTATATTTTGATTGTTCAAAAAAGAACATACCATAATCATCTTTTCTCGTTCAAGTGTTCTGTTTCTCATTTTTTATATGTTCTTTAATCGTACTTGATCCTTCTAAATGATCGAACAATATTGTCGGATCAATGACGGTAATTAGCCGATCAGGCAAATTCGCAATGCCGATGAAATATGGCGTTTGTTGATAAGCGAGCATATTCACTTGCTTCATCATATGTGACGGGATATCAATAATTTCTTTTGCATCGTCTACAATAAACGCGACATGTACATCGTCTGTATGCACAACGATGAGGCGCGTTTTTTCTGTTTCCGTATATGGACGGCGATATAAAATTTGCGACGTATCAAGCACAGGAACGAGTTCACCGCGAATGCGCACAACACCGAGCATATACGAAGGCATTCCCGGAATGATCGTCGGATGGCTCATTTTTTCGATGGAAACAACATGTTCAACCGGAATGGCATATTGTTCATTCGCAAGTTGAAAAACGACGACTTTCTCCATCGTTTCACCCCCTTGTCGTTACTTCCTCAATAATGGCAAGCACCATCTCCGTTGCTTTGACAAGTTCTTCAATTGGCATCCGTTCATTTGTTGTGTGAATGTCTTCATAACCGATCGCTAAGTTTACGGTTGGAATGCCAAATCCTGCAATAACATTCGCATCGCTACCGCCACCGCTACGCAACAGCTTATGCGGACGACCAATTTTTTCAGCCGCTCGCTTCGCTACTTCAACAACATAATCCCCGTCTCCGAATTTAAATCCTGGGTACATCACTTCCACGTGAACATCTGCACGACCACCCATTTCTTCCGCTACTCGCTCAAACGCTTCTTTCATTTTCGCGACTTGCGCTTCCATTTTTTCTGGAACGAGCGAACGCGCCTCTGCTAAAATGTCAACGCGATCGCAAACGATATTTGTTTGTGTTCCACCTTCAAAACGGCCGATGTTTGCGGTTGTTTCTTCATCGATGCGCCCAAGCGGCATTTGCGCAATCGCTTTCGCGGCGATTGTAATTGCCGACACGCCACGCTCTGGTGCAACACCGGCATGAGCCGTCTTTCCGTGAACGGTCACTTTCAACTTCGCTTGCGTCGGAGCAGCAACGATAATTTGTCCAACTTTTCCATCGCTATCTAGCGCATATCCAAATTTCGCTTGAATGAGCGACGGATCAAGCGCCTTCGCCCCAACGAGCCCAGACTCTTCTCCAACAGTAATAATAAATTGAATTGTGCCGTGCGCGATTTGTTTTTCTTTTAACACTCGGATCGCCTCAAACATGGCGGCAAGCCCTGCTTTATCGTCCGCTCCTAAAATCGTTGTCCCATCTGTCACAATATATCCATCTTGAATGGACGGCTTGACCCCTTTTCCTGGCACAACCGTATCCATGTGTGATGTAAAGTAAATCGGATCTATCCCTTCTTTTGTCGCAGGCAATGTGCAAATTAAGTTGCCTGCACCATGACCTGTTTGTGCTGTCGTATCATCTTCAATAACGTGTAAACCGAGCGCTTCAAACTTCGCTTTCAGCACATCTGCAATGTCACGCTCATATTTTGTTTCGGAATCAATTTGCACAAGCTCTAAAAATTCATCAACTAAACGTTGCTCATTGACCATTATGCATCCTCCTATGTATGTACTCACTTTTAAGTATAACGAAAATTCCTTCATATGGCGATGAACATGTACACATAATTTTTTTCTTTCATTTCACACATTTGTCACAATTTCATTATATCATTCATCTTGAACTTCATTTCATAGTAAATTAGGAGGTTTTTATGGATTACTTAACGAACAAAGATTTTTACAAAGCAATATGGCGTTGGCACTTTTATGCTGGAATCATTTTTGCGCCATTTTTAATTATTCTTTCCATTACGGGAGCCATCTACTTATTTAAGCCACAAATTGAATCTGTTTTATACAACGATCTCTATTATGTTCAAGAGGGAGAACATGAGCTAGCCCCAAGCTACGTGATTGAACAAGTCAAAAACACGTATGAAAATGCTACTGTCGTCAGCTATCGTCCGAGCAATGCCCCTAACCGTTCAACAGAAGTGGGCATTGTTTTAGATGGAAAAACTTATATCGTTTTTGTTAACCCATATACCGGCGATATTGTTGGTAAACTCGCAAAAGAAGATAAGCTTATGAATATCATTGTCAAGTTGCACGGCGAGCTCATGGTCGGAACAGTTGGTGATCGAATCGTTGAACTTGCAGCATGTTGGGCCGTTATTTTATTAATAACGGGATTATATTTATGGTGGCCACGAAACCGCTCTTTATATGGCATTGTAAAAATTCGCTTTCATGAAGGAAAGCGCGTCATGTGGAAAGACATTCATTCCGTTCTTGCTATTTGGCTTTCTATGTTTATTTTATTGCTTATTTTAACCGGTTTACCTTGGGCTGGATTTATGGGCCATCAAATTAATCAAATCGCTACAGCCACCCATACAGGATATCCATCTGGATTATGGGATGAAATACCTGAATCTGTTGTTCCAACAAAATCGGTCGCAGATGTGCCATGGGCTGCAGAAAATATGCCTGTGCCTGAATCGAAACAAAATGGGGCAATGACGATTCCGGTTGAATCAGTTATTCAAATTGCAAAAGATCGGCATGTTCATCCTGGCTTTTCTATTTACTTCCCTGAAGGAGAAAAAGGAGTATATACCGTTTCCGTCTTTCCGAACTTGCCGCAAGATCAAGCTACATTACATATTGATCAATATAGCGGCGAAGTGTTAGCAGATTTACGCTTTAAAGATTATGGGTGGCTAGCTAAAATGATCGAAATTGGCATTGCCCTTCATGAAGGTCGATATTTCGGCTTATTTAATCAATTGATCGGTCTTGTAACTTGCCTCGGTCTTATTTTCATTGCGTATAGCGGTGTTGTCATGTGGTGGAAACGACGTCCAAATGGGGCACTTGGTGTACCACCTGCACCACAAAGCAAAAAAGTGATGCGAATAGTCACCTTTATCATTATCGTATTAGGACTTACCATGCCTTTAGTCGCTCTTTCATTAGTCATCGCTTTTATTGTCGATTGGATTGTTATCCGTCGCATTCCAAAATTGCAAACATGGTTCTCGTAAGGGAAAGCGAACAGTGCACCCACTGTTCGCTTTTCTCTGCTACAACGGAATATTCCCATGTTTCTTTTTTGGACGTTCTTCCTGTTTATGGCGAAGCATATCGAGCGCTTGAATAAGCTTGATTCTCGTATCGCGTGGATCGATGACGTCATCGACCATACCGTACTTTGCGGCGACATAAGGGTTGGCGAATTTGTCGCGATATTCCTCAATTTTTTGCGCTCGCGTTTCTTCTGGGTTCGGACTATTTTCGATGTCGCTTGCGAAAATAATGTTCGCTGCCCCTTGTGGTCCCATAACGGCAATTTCTGCATTTGGCCATGCGTATACGACATCTGCTCCGATCGATTTACTATTTAATGCAACGTATGCTCCACCATACGCTTTCCGTAAAATGACCGTTATTTTCGGCACCGTCGCTTCCGAATACGCATATAAAATTTTCGCCCCATGACGAATGATGCCCCCGTGTTCTTGTTTGACTCCTGGGAAAAAGCCCGTCACATCTTCAAATGTAATAATTGGGATATTAAACGAGTCGCAAAAGCGAATAAAGCGCGCCGCTTTATCCGATGAGTCAATATCAAGCCCCCCGGCCATAAACTTCGGCTGGTTGCATACAAGTCCGACAACTTCCCCTTTTATGCGGGCAAAACCGATGACAATATTTTTCGCAAAATCTTTTTGTACTTCCATGAACGAGCCTTCGTCAACGACTTGCCACACGACGTTTCGCACATCGTATGGACGCACCGCATCAATAGGAATGGCATCCGCTAAATCGGGACGGTAATCGCTTTCCTTTTGTGCAGGTGCAACAGGCGGCTTTTCTTGACAATTTTGTGGAAGATAGCTTAATAGCCGCCGCACTTGGGCAAGTACGTCTTCTTCTGTCGCTCCTGAAAAATGAGCATTTCCGCTAATCGTATTATGAACGCGCGCGCCACCTAAATCTTCGGCACTAATTTTTTCTCCTGTCACCGTTTCAATTACTTTCGGTCCCGTAATAAACATTTGGCTCGTTTTTTCAACCATAAAAACAAAATCGGTAATGGCTGGTGAATAGACAGCCCCTCCTGCACACGGACCCATAATGACGGAAATTTGTGGAACGACGCCTGAATAAATCGAGTTTCGGTAAAAAATATGGCCGTATCCATCAAGCGACAACACGCCTTCTTGAATGCGCGCGCCACCAGAATCGTTTAATCCGATGATTGGAGCCCCTGTTTTCGCTGCTAAATCCATAATATTCGCAATTTTTTTCGCATGCATCTCCCCAAGCGCTCCACCGAATACAGTAAAGTCTTGCGAAAAGACAAATACTGTTCGCCCATCGATTTTACCGTATCCTGTGACAACTCCGTCACCCGGACCTTTTTTCCCCGCTAATCCAAAATCGGTGCAACGATGTTCAATAAACGGATTTAACTCAACGAACGTCCCTTCATCTAATAAAAGATCGATGCGCTCTCTTGCCGTTAATTTTCCCTTTTCATGTTGTTTTGCAATTTTATCGTCGCCACCGCCTAACTCAATTTCCCGGCGACGGTCATATAGCTCGTTGATTTTATCGTACATGTCCATTATTGCCCACCGACCTTTTCACAAAGCTCATATAACACGCCGCGGGCTGACTTCGGATGCATAAAAGCGATGTGTGCACCGCCTGCACCGCGTTTCGGTTGCTCGTGAATCATGCGAATGCCGTTATTTTTTAACTCTTCGATGCGCTGTTCGATATGATCAACCCCAAGCGCGACATGATGAATGCCTTCTCCTCGCTTTTCAATAAAAGAAGCAATCGGGCTATGTTCAGAGAGCGGCTCAAGCAGTTCAAGCTTGACATCGCCAACTTTTAAAAATGCTACCCGAACTTGTTCTGATTCGACCGTTTCAATGCCAATGCACGATAAGCCGAGCGTATCCGTATAAAACGGAAGCGCCTCGTCTAACGATTTGACTGCAATGCCAATATGATCGACTTTTTTTACTTCCATGACCCCCACCCCTTTGTTGTTCTCGGTTGCAAACCATCTGTGTATTTCGACATCTTTTTTCTTTTTTCCTTCTTTTTTTGCATTTTTCCTGCTTGTTTGCCGCACAGCATGTTTGTACAATAGGAAGCAAGAGGTGAAGAACATGCATTCAAAAAAAGTGCAAAAAATTGTTGTTTATTTAATGCTTGGCTCGATGCTTTTAACCTCTTTGCTCGCTGGATTAAGCATGTGGATATAGAACAAGCTGACCATATTCGGTCAGCTTGTTCTTTGTTTTATTTCAGCGCCCCATACTTTTTACCGAGCTGTTGGAACGATTCATTTGTTTTTACAATCGCTACTTTCGTTCCTAGTGGCACGTTCGGGTATAACGCCTCGACATCGCGATTGTGCATGCGCACACATCCTTCTGTTATATAACGTCCAATCGATGACGGTCGATTCGTTCCATGAATCCCATACGTTCGCCCATCTGTCCCGCGCGCATCAAATCCGATCCATCTTGTACCGAGCGGATTGTTCGGGGCGCCGCCTGGAATATTTTTCTTTCGATAGTACGGATTGACCGCCTTTACCATAACGGTAAATAATCCTTCTGGCGTGAGCGCATTCTTTTTTCCTGTAGCAACACGATATATACGTTCAATTTTTCCATGGCGAATAAAAGCAAGTTGATTCGTTTGTTTGTTAACAATAATCATCGGATCACCAACGCGCGGATTGTCTCCAAGCGGCCAAAGCGGTGAAAGAAAAAGAAAGAAAGCAAAAAGAAGCGGCATCATCTCACCCTTTTTCAATTATTGTGCGTAAAAAAAGGGAGATCATACCGTTACAATTGACTTTTGATGATTAAATATTGTTCCATCTCTTTCACAAAATGCAAAAGAGCCGCACGTTGTTCAAACTCCTCGCGCGTTTTTGGTAACGGCATTTGTTGAAACTGTTTTTTCATCTCCTCAAGTTGCCGAATAAAACGATCCGCTGTATTTCCCGGGTGAATCGCATCGCTTAGTTCATCGATAAAATCAGCAATCATATTGCGTTGCTCGACCGTATATGTCATTGAACTAATAAGCGGCAACATCCGCTCAATAATTTCAAATTGCCGTTCGCGCATACGAAAATATCGGTAATAATAATCTTCATTGCGCAAAAAATGATTTTCAATATTTTGCAACGCAAGCGCCTTTGCTTGCTTTAACGTATCGCTCGCTAACGCAATTTCTTTTCCGTCCCATAAACTTTCATTCGTCCGTAAATAATGAACAATTTCTTTAAAAATGATGCGAAATAAGTCTTCTACGATGCGTTGATATTCTTTTAAATCTTTTTCCACGCTCGGCATGTACATATTGACGAGCAAAGCGATGCCGATGCCGATGATCATTAACATCACTTCATTATATACGAGATGCCACGTCATCGCTTTCGCCATATATACGTGCAAAATGATGACCGCACTTGTCGCAATTCCTTCGGTCACTTTCAACGAAACGGTTGTCGGAATAAAAAATAATAGCAATAAACCGATCGAAATCGGATGATAACGAAGCCCTTCAAAAAAGAAAAACGAAAACAACAAACCAACTAAACCAGCAACAAACCGAGCACGCGCTGTTTGCAATGATTTTTTTTTCGTCACTTGAACGCAAAGTAATGTAATAATGCCAGCAGAAGCGAAATTTTCAAGATGCAACGATTGGGCAATCGCAATAGCGCTCGCCGTTCCGATCGCTGTTTTCGTCGTTCGATAACCAATTTTCAGCATAGCTATCACACTCCGCCCCTATTATAACACATTCCAATATAAAAGGTGCCCATCACGGACACCTTTTACATTTGTTCATATAAACGAATTAATTGCTCGGCAGCCATCGTGACAGGCTGTTTTCCTGCCATCACCTCTTGTTCAATAGCCGGTAACTGTTGTTGTACAACTGGATGATGAAAAAAGCGGTTGTGTAAGTAATCTTTAATCATTGCATGCAGCCAATCTTTCATCTGTTCTCTTCTTCTTTCCTCAAACACACCCGATTGTTTTGTCGTTTGCACAAACCGTTCGATCACTTCCCAAATTTGTTCAATTCCTTCTCCGTAAAGAGAAGAACATGTATAGGCTTTCGTTTCCCAGCCTTTCGTTGCGTGGCGCAAGTAGTGTAAAATTTGATTATATTCTTCTTTCGCTACTTCTGCTTTCTTTTTATTGTCGCCATCTGCTTTATTAATGACGATCGCATCGACGAGTTCCATCATTCCTTTTTTCATTCCTTGCAATTCATCACCAGCGCCCGTTAAAGCGAGCAATAAGAAAAAATCAACCATACCGCGCACCGCCACTTCGCTTTGACCAACACCGACCGTTTCCACAAGAATTACATCATATCCAGCTGCTTCACAAAGCAACATCGTCTCGCGTGTTTTGCGATGCACACCACCGAGCGTCCCACCTGATGGGGAGGGACGAATAAACGCACGCGGATGGCGCGCTAAATGTTCCATGCGCGTTTTATCTCCAAGAATGCTTCCTCCTGTAATTGAACTGCTCGGATCGACAGCTAATACGGCAACACGATGTCCTTTCTCACATAAAAATTGTCCGAACGCTTCAATAAACGTACTTTTTCCTGCTCCCGGCACACCGGTGATGCCAATGCGAATGGAGCGCCCGACATATGGAAGGAGTTCATGCAAAATGCGCTGAGCTTTTTCGGTATGTTTTGCTGCATTGCTTTCAATAAGCGTGATCGCTTGCGCTAAAATGGTGCGATCATGATTCAATACACCTGCAACATATTCCTCAACGGAACGTTCTTTTCGTTTTACCGATCGGTTTTCTTTCGCTAAATGGGCACGATCGTTTCCTTTCACATACGACGTTGCAAACATCTTTCCGTCATCAGCCCATTCAGGCCGAGATGTCCGTTCTTCGCTCATTCACTCACTTCCTCGTAACCGAGTCGTCGATAAATTTCATGCAATACTTTTTGTGCTGCTACCGGAATGATTGTACCTGGCCCAAAAATTGCAGCTGCACCATGTTCATATAAAAATTCGTAATCTTGCGGTGGAATGACTCCACCAACGACAACGATAATATCTTCACGCCCTAATTTCCGCAACTCTTCAACAAGTTGTGGCAACAACGTTTTATGCCCCGCAGCAAGCGAGCTCATGCCGACGACATGGACGTCGTTTTCAACCGCTTGCCGAGCTGTTTCTTCTGGTGTTTGAAAGAGAGGACCGATATCGACATCAAACCCTAAATCAGCAAATGCTGTTGCAATTACTTTTGCTCCGCGGTCATGTCCATCTTGTCCCATTTTTGCGATTAAGATGCGTGGTCGTCTTCCTTCTAGCTCGTAAAATTCATCCGTCATTTTTTTGACGCGGGCAATTTCTTCTTCGTTTGTAAACTCGGAACTATATACGCCGCTCACGGAACGAATGACGGCTTTATGCCTGCCTGCTACTTTTTCAATCGCATCAGATATTTCCCCTAACGTCGCCCGAGCGCGCGCTGCCTCTACCGCCAATTCAAGCAAGTTTCCTTCACCTGTTTCTGCTGCTTTCGTAATCGCACGTAGCGTTTGTTGAACGCGTTCTTCATCACGAGAAGCGCGCAACTGTTTTAATTTTTCAATTTGCCGCTCTCTAACGGCCGTATTATCGACTTCTAAAATATCGATCGGTTGTTCTTTTTCTGGACGATATTTATTCACGCCGATAATCGTCTCCGCACCGGAGTCAATTTTTGCTTGCCTTCTTGCCGCAGCTTCTTCGATGCGCATTTTTGGCAAACCTGTTTCAATCGCTTTCGCCATTCCGCCGAGATTTTCGATTTCCTCAATGTGAGCCCATGCACGCTTCATTAATTCGTTCGTTAACGTTTCCACATAATACGAACCTGCCCATGGGTCAATGACTTGGCAAATGCCTGTTTCTTCTTGTAAATAAAGCTGCGTATTGCGTGCGATGCGAGCGGAAAAGTCCGTCGGTAATGCAATTGCCTCATCAAGCGCATTTGTATGAAGCGACTGCGTATGTCCCATCGCTGCGGCATGCGCCTCTAAACATGTGCGCACGACGTTATTAAACGGATCTTGTTCAGTTAAGCTCCATCCCGATGTTTGCGAATGCGTACGAAGGGCGAGCGATTTTTGGTTTTTCGGGTTAAATGTTTTCATCATTTTCGCCCAAATGATTCGCGCTGCCCGCATTTTTGCTACTTCCATAAAATAGTTCATCCCAATCGCCCAGAAAAACGATAGGCGCGGAGCAAATGAATCAATGTCAATGCCTGCTTTTAGTCCTGTGCGCACATACTCTAATCCATCCGCAAGCGTATACGCGAGTTCAATATCTGCAGGTGCTCCTGCTTCTTGCATATGGTAACCTGAAATGCTTATGCTGTTGAATTTCGGCATATGTTTGGACGTATACGCAAAAATGTCTGCGATAATACGCATGGACATTTCTGGTGGATAAATGTACGTATTCCGCACCATATATTCCTTTAAAATGTCATTTTGAATCGTTCCAGATAGCTGTTCTTGTTTTACTCCTTGTTCTTCAGCCGTCACAATGTAAAACGCCATAATTGGCAATACGGCACCGTTCATCGTCATCGATACGGACATTTGGTCAAGCGGGATGCCGTCAAATAACGTTTTCATATCTAACACAGAATCAATGGCGACCCCTGCCTTGCCGACATCCCCAATAACGCGCGGATGGTCGGAGTCGTATCCTCGATGTGTTGCAAGATCAAAAGCGACAGACAGCCCTTTTTGACCCATCGCTAAGTTGCGACGATAAAATGCATTACTTTCTTCCGCTGTCGAAAAGCCAGCGTATTGACGAATCGTCCATGGGCGATTGACGTACATCGATGGATATGGTCCACGAACGTATGGCGGAATGCCCGGCATATAGTCAAGAAAATCGAGGTCTGCTATATCTTCTTTCGTATATAGCGGTTTGATCGCAATATGTTCGTTTGTTTGGAATACGAGCTCATCGAATGTTGCTCTTACTTTTTGTTCGATCGCTTTTTTCCACGTTTGTTCATCAACTGGCTTTCCATATTGTAACGATCGATTGGCAAAATTAATTTTCCCCATCCACGTTCACCCCCATATCTTTCATAAATGCGAAAATCGTATCGTAGCAGTTCGAACCGATATGAATGAATCCATTGACGCCCGCTTCTATAAACGTTGCTTCAATATGTGATGGTTGCTTTCCTGCGACATATATGCGAACATCGATTTTTTCCGTTTTTACTTGACGCACAATATGCGGAACGGCATCTACATAATCATCATCTGTCCCGCAAATGATATAATGCGTTCCGTTTGCTTCAAGTATGCCGTTGACGGCTTCCTCTATCGTCATATAACCGTCATTTTTTACGACTGTAAATCCTCCCGCTTCAAAAAAGCCTGTCATAAAATCAGCGCGCGCTTTATGTTTTGGAATGGAACCGAGATTTACAAGATGCACAGTTGGACGCTGACCGCTTGTTTCTGCATGGCGTTCCGATGCTTTGCGAAGCTGTTCAAACGGCTCAGATAAACGCCATTGTCGAATCGGTGACACAATCACGGCTGAACTTTCCTTTCCATGTATAACATGTTGAGCGATCGCTCGACGTTTAACAAGCGAAAGCGCCTCTTCCATTGTTTTTATATCGATATACATATGATTGCTTCCGTAAGCAGTGTACGTATGTTTCGGTGCTGACGGCTCAGCGATGTTTGCATATACGTTCGTTCCGACGATCTTTTCTTTTCTTTCTTTCACATGTTGTTCGCGTTGTTTTGCTACGTTTTCAATTTCCTTTTGCACAAATCCACATTGAAGCGCTTTTGTCATCCCGCCTTGCGCTTCGATTTGTTGAAATAATTTCCAAGCTTCTTCTGCTATTTGTGCTGTCAACGTTTCTACATAATACGATCCGCCAGCTGGGTCAATCACTTTTCCGATATGGGCTTCTTCTAACAAAATAAGTTGTGTGTTTCTAGCGATGCGCTCTGCAAATTCATCTTCTGTTGCAAACGGTTCGTTAAATGGTGAAACATGAAGGCTGTTTGCTCCACCGACGATCGCAGCAAACGCTTCTGTCGTTGCGCGAAGCATGTTGACGTACGGATCGTATACCGTTTTCGTAAAATACGACGTACGCGCATGAATGGATAGTTTTTGCGCTTGTTCGCTTCCTCCGAACGCTTGCACAATGTTTGACCAAATGAGCCGCGCAGCACGTAGCTTCGCAATTTCTATAAAGAAATGTGAGCCAACTGGGAAAGAAAAATCGATACGGTTGGCTACGTCATCAATCGTTAATCCACGCTCGAGACATTCGTTTATATACTCTACGGCTGAGGCAAAAGTAAATGCAAGCTGTTGAATCGCATGCCCTCCCCCATTATGATACGGATCGGCATGAACGAGAATTGTTTTCACATGCGGCATATGTGTTTTCGCCCATTTCGTCACATCTGCCATGACATCGTATAAAGTAGAAAGCGGCATAGGAAGCTTTCCTGTGATCGTCAGTAAATGAAGTGGATCCATTCCGATCGTCCCGCGCATGCGACTAAGCGGCTGTCCACTTTCCTCAATATATGCGACAAAAAGCGGAAGAAACGGAAATGCACATGCCCCTGTATCGATGCGAAGCGAGTAATTTTCTAAAGAAATGTTTGAAAACATCGTTTTTATTTGTTCTATCGTTTGAATAACAAATTTTAGCTTCGGCAATACGACATGAATTTCTGTCTGTCCACGTTCAAGTTGATGTTTCATGAGCTCATTCCATCGTTCAGGTGTCGAAGCCTCGCACTGTTGACTGACTTCCCACGCTTTTTTTATATATCCTTCTACTTCTGTTCCGCGCACATATGAAGGAAAACCCGGATATTGTTCAATAGGCAACCCCTGTAAATCAGCGCGTGTATAAATCGGTTTTAATTGAATTTGCTCATATGTTGTGGCATATAATCGTTTAAACGGTTTTCCTTTTAGCGATTTTTCCACTTCTTGTTTCCATTCGTCGTAGCTTGGAATCGGAAACGATATTTGTTTCATTGTGGCACCCCATCCCCCTTTGTTGTTAAAACGCTTTCTTTTCTTATTTTTGAAAATATTCGTTACATTTTTTATTGTAGTACATCGTCGAAAGGAAGAAAAGAGAAATCGTTGATATAAGAAGAAGAGGATAACTATTCGTTACCCTCCTCATCATCATTAGTAAATTGGTGTGTTTTCTTTTGTGACATGCTCTAAAATTTCTTTGACACGCGCTAAAAAGCGACCGCAAATTAAACCATCGAGCACGCGATGATCTAGCGATAAGCAAAGGTTAACCATATCGCGAACCGCAATCATACCGTCTTTGACAACCGGGCGTTTCACGATCGATTCAACTTGTAAAATCGCTGCTTGCGGGTAGTTAATGATTCCCATCGATTGCACCGAACCGAACGAACCTGTGTTATTGACTGTAAATGTGCCCCCTTGCATATCTTCCGGACGGAGTTTACCTGCGCGCACTTTTGCGGCTAATTCAGCAATTTCACGCGCAATTCCTTTAATTGATTTTTCATCAGCATGTTTAATGACTGGAACGAATAAGGCGTCATCTGTTGCTACGGCAATTGAAATGTTAATATCTTTCTTTTGAACAATTTTATCTCCTGCCCACATCGAGTTCATTTGTGGGAATTCTTTTAATGCTTGAGCCACCGCTTTTACAAAAAACGCAAAATACGTTAAGTTAAAGCCTTCGCGCTTTTTAAATTCGTCTTTAATCGAATCGCGATAAGCAACTAAGTTTGTTACATCGACTTCAACCATCGTCCATGCGTGTGGTGCTTCATGTTTGCTACGAAGCATGTTTGTCGCAATCGCTTTTCGAACTGGTGTCACTGGAATTTCAATATCGCCTGGTTGAAACGGTACGTTAGGCGCAACGGCTTGTTTCGGTGCTGCCGCAACTGAAGCTTCCGCTTTTGGCGCTTCTTGTACCGACTGCACAGGCGCTTGAACCGGAGCGGTTGGCGTTTGACTTGGCGTTGGAATGTTGCCGGATTCGATCAATTTCAACAAGTCTTTGCGCGTAATGCGTCCGCCCATGCCTGTTCCTTGTACTTGTTCAAGGTCGATGTTGTGCTCTTGGGCAAGGCGAAGAACGGCTGGCGAATAGCGGCCTCTTTCTCCCGCCGGTTTTTTCGGCATTGCTGCTTGTGCTGGCGCTGCCGGAGCTTCCGCTTTCGGTGCTTCTTCTTGTTTCGTTTCCGCCGTTTCTATGCCTTCTCCTTCGACTTCAATCGTACAAATGACGGCGCCAACTGGCAACGTTTCCCCTTCTTTTGCGATAATTTCTTTAATGACACCAGCAAATGAAGATGGAATTTCTGCATTCACTTTATCTGTCATCACTTCGGCAAGCGGATCATATTTGTTGACACGCGTGCCAACAGATACGAGCCATTGACTAATCGTCCCTTCCGTTACACTTTCCCCAAGCTGTGGCATCGTAATTTTCTCAATCGCCATCGTGACTCCTCCTTAAAACTGCGCCAATTCGCGCATCGCCTTTTCGACTTTATCTGGGTTGACCATAAAGAATTTTTCCATCGTTGGCGCATATGGCATAGCTGGAACGTCTGGACCAGCTAGTCGCATAATTGGTGCGTCTAAATCGAATAAGCAATGTTCTGCAATAATCGCCGCTACTTCGCTCATGACGCTTCCTTCTTTATTGTCCTCTGTCACAAGCAATACTTTTCCTGTTTTGCTTGCCGCTTCAATAATCGCTTCTTTATCGAGCGGATAGACGGTACGCAAATCTAAAATGTGAGCGGAAATGCCTTCTTGCGCCAATTTTTCAGCAGCTTGCAAAGCAAAATGAACACATAAGCCGTACGTAATAACTGTAATGTCTTCTCCTTCACGTTTGACATCTGCTTTACCGATCGGAAGCACATAGTCGTCTGTTGGGACTTCCCCTTTAATGAGACGATATGCGCGTTTATGCTCAAAGAACAACACTGGATCTTCATCACGAATCGCCGCTTTTAATAATCCTTTCACATCGTACGGTGTAGACGGCATGACGATTTTTAATCCCGGTTGATTCGCAAAAATTGCTTCAACAGATTGAGAATGATATAACGCTCCGTGAACGCCGCCGCCATATGGAGCACGAATAACAATCGGACAATTCCAATCGTTATTCGAACGATAACGAATGCGCGCCGCTTCAGAAATAATTTGGTTGACAGCAGGCATAATAAAATCCGCAAATTGAATTTCAGCAATTGGGCGTAATCCGTACATCGCTGCACCGATCCCGACACCAACAATCGCAGATTCCGCTAACGGCGTATCAATGACTCGCTCTTCCCCAAATTGATCATAAAGCCCTTGCGTCGCTTTAAATACGCCCCCTTTTTTTCCAACATCTTCTCCAAGTACGAATACGCGCGGGTCACGTTCCATTTCTTCGCGAATGGCCATCGTAACGGCATCGATATATGAAATGACAGGCATGTTTATTCCTCCTCTGCGTACACGTATTTCAACGCATGTTCTGGTTGTGCGTATGGTGCTTTTTCGGCGTAGTCTGTCGCTTCGTTTACTTGTTTCATCACGCGATCAACAATTTCTTTTTCCAGCTCATCCGTTAATACGCCTACTTCTTTTAAGTAGTTCGCAAATAAATAAATTGGATCTTTTGATTTTGCTTCTGCAATTTCTTCTGGCGTACGATATGCACGATCGTCATCGTCTGATGAATGCGCTGTTAAACGATAAGCAACCGTTTCAATTAATGTTGGTCCTTCACCACGGCGCGCACGATCTGCTGCTTCTTTTACGACGCGATATACTTCAAGCGGATCTGTACCGTCTACTGTATATCCTGGCATGCCATAGCCGATCGCACGGTCTGACACTTTTTCGCATGCTAATTGTTTTTCAATTGGAACAGAGATGGCATATTTATTGTTTTCGCACATAAAGATGACCGGCAGCTTATGAACGCCTGCAAAGTTTGCTCCTTCGTGGAAGTCACCTTGGTTCGAAGACCCTTCTCCAAATGTAACGAACGATACGAAATCTTTTTTCTCCATTTTTGCTGCTAACGCAATGCCAACCGCATGCGGCACTTGTGTTGTAACAGGGGAAGAACCGGTGACGATTCGGTTTTTCTTTTTCCCGAAATGCCCTGGCATTTGGCGACCGCCAGAGTTTGGATCTTCCGCTTTCGCAAATGCTGAAAGCATCAATTCTGTCGGTGTCATACCGAACGTTAATACAACACCCATGTCACGATAATAAGGCAAGACGTAATCTTTCGTGCGATCTAAAGCGAATGCCGCTCCTACTTGCGCCGCTTCTTGTCCTTGGCAAGAGATAACGAACGGAATTTTACCTGCGCGGTTTAACAACCACATCCGCTCGTCAATTTTACGCGCTAACACCATCGTTTCATACATTTGTAAAACGGTTTCATCGCTTAAACCGAGTTGTTTATGACGATTTTCCGCCATCATTCATTCCTCCTTTAAAAATGAATCGCTTTTCCGTCAACAGCAAGCGCCGCTTCCATCATCGCTTCTGACAGCGTCGGATGCGGATGAATCGTGTGGGCAATTTCCCAAGGTGTTGCATTGAGCACACGCGCTAATCCAGCTTCAGAAATCATATCCGTTACATGTGGGCCAACCATATGCACACCGAGTACATCATCTGTTTTTGCATCGGCGACGATTTTTACAAACCCTTCAGCTTCCCCGTACACAAGCGCTTTGCCGATCGCTTTAAACGGAAATTTGCCGACTTTCACGTCATATCCTTTTGTTTTCGCTTCTTCTTCTGTTAAACCAACGCTTGCCGCTTCAGGACGACTGTAAATACATTTTGGCACCATCGTATAATCGAGTGGATAAACAGTATTTCCAGCAAGATGTTCAATCGCGATGATTCCTTCATGTGAAGCGACATGGGCAAGTTGCAAACCGCCGATCACATCGCCAATCGCATAAATATGTTTTTCTTTCGTTTGATAATACTCGTTTGTTTGAATAAAGCCTTTTTCAATAACAATATCAGTATTTTCCAATCCGATTCCTTCAACGTTCGCTTGACGTCCGACGGAAACGAGCATTTTTTCAGCTGTAAACGTTTCGTTTTGTCCATTGATCTCTGCTTCAATGCGTACACCGTTCTCAACAACGAGCGTGTCAGGCAATACTTTTGCCTTTGTAACGATGCGTACACCACGTTGTTTTAATATTTTTTCTATTTCTTTTGATACGTCGCGATCTTCCGTTGGTAAAATGCGATCAGCATATTCAACGACCGTGACATCTACGCCAAAATCGTTTAACATTGACGCCCATTCAATTCCAATGACTCCGCCACCGACGATGATAATGGAAGCTGGCAACGTTTCCATGCGCAACGCTTCATCGGACGTCATAACGAATTGTCCATCAATGGTTAACCCCGGTAACGTGCGCGGACGAGATCCTGTTGCAATCACGACATATTTTGGTACGAGCATTTCATTTTCCGTTCCATCATTCATTTCAACGGAAATCGTTCCAGGCATCGGTGAAAAAATGGAAGGTCCTAAAATGCGTCCTGTTCCTTCATATACATCGATTTTTCCTTTTTTCATTAACATGTGGATCCCTTTATGCAGTTGATCAATGATCGCTTGTTTGCGCGCTTGTACTTGAGCAAAATCTAAACGCACTTCCCTAGCAAACACGCCAAACGTTTCGCTTTGTTTCGTTTGAGCATACACTTCTGCGCTGCGCAATAACGCTTTGCTCGGGATACATCCTGCATGCAAACACGTTCCCCCAAGCTTTCCTTTTTCAACAACCGCTGTTTTTAAACCGAGTTGGGCCGCACGAATGGCGGCAACATATCCGCCCGTTCCACCGCCAAGTATCACGACATCGTACTCTTTAGCCATCGTTTCATCCCCTTAAACTGTTGTTTTGACCGCTTGTGGATATTGTTTCGCTTCTTCTTCTCCACGCAACACGCGAAGTGCCCCTTCAGCAAGTGCCTGCAATTCATTTTCCCCTGGTTGCACGATGACATCGGCAATCCATTGTACCCGATCAGCAATTTCTTTCACAAACTGTTTTCCGTATGCTAAACCACCCGTTAAAATGATGGCATCCACTTTCCCGGCTAACACCGCGCTTGCAGCTCCAATTTCTTTCGCTACTTGGTATGCCATCGCGCTATAAACGAGTTTCGCTTTTTCATCACCATTTTCAATCATTTTTTCAACTTTCACCGCATCATTCGTCCCTAAATATCCAACAAGACCTCCTCCTCCAACGAGCATGCGCATCACTTCTTCGCGATAATACTCACCAGAGAAACAAAGGGAGACGAGATCGCCAGCTGGAACAGTCCCAGCACGTTCCGGGCTAAACGGACCTTCCCCGTCTAATCCGTTATTGACATCAATGACGCGCCCACATTTATGCGCGCCAACGGTAATTCCACCGCCCATATGTGCGACGATGAAATTGACTTCTTCATACGCTTTTCCCATCTGTTTGGCGACGCGACGAGCAACCGCTTTTTGATTTAATGCATGGAAAATGCTGCGACGCTCGATTAACGAAAAACCGGAAATGCGAGCGATCGGATCAAGTTCGTCTACAACGACTGGGTCGACAATAAATGCTGGGATATTTAATGCAGAAGCAATTTCGTGAGCTAAAATGCCTCCGAGATTTGACGCGTGCTGACCAGAGTATCCACGTCTTAAATCTTGTAACATTACCTCATTGACAGCATACGTGCCGCCTTCGATCGGGCGAAGTAAGCCTCCGCGTCCGCATACCGCATCGAGCTTTGAAATATTTATCCCTTCATGATCAAGCGTTTCTAAAATCGTTTGTTTACGAAATTCATATTGGTCAATGATTTTTTTATACACTCGTAACGCCTCTGTATCATGACGAATCGTTTTTTCAAAAATGGAGCGTTCATTATGAAAAACGCCAATTTTTGTTGACGTCGATCCCGGATTAATGACTAAGATGCGAAATGAATGTTCTTGCAATGTTTGCCCCTCCATTTTTTATCATCGACAAAGCGAGAACGAACGTCCTCGCTTTGTTATGTTTAACGTGTGCGGCGACGGCTTAAAATGTGTTGACCGTTTTGTAAAAATTGGCTGCGTGATTGACGCATTTTTGCAATGCGCTCTTCAGCTAAACGGTCTGCTGCTTGGTATGTCGGAATGCCGTCACGCTTCGCAATTTCGATGACTTTTTCAATATTGTTATAAATTTGTTCAACTTTTTTCATCGCGCGTTCGCGGTTATATCCGTATAGCTCATCCGCTACGTTAATGACACCGCCCGCGTTAATCACATAGTCTGGCGCATAAACGATACCCATTTCATGAATGATGTCGCCATGTCTTGCTTCGCGCAATTGGTTGTTCGCAGCGCCTGCAATGACTTTCGCTTTTAGTTGAGGAATCGTTTGATCGTTAATCACACCGCCAAGGGCACATGGAGCGAAAATGTCGCAGTCTACGCTGTAAATATCGTTCGGGTCAACGGCTTGTGCGCCAAACTCTTCAACAACGCGTTGCACCGCTTCTTTATTAATGTCTGTAACGATAAGCTTCGCTCCTTCTTCATGAAGATGACGGCATAAATTGTAAGCGACATTACCGACTCCTTGTACCGCGATCACTTTTCCTTCAAGTGAATCGCTACCGAAAGCCTCTTTCGCTGCTGCTTTCATGCCACGATAAACGCCGTACGCAGTAACCGGAGAAGGATTTCCAGACGAACCGAATGCTGGTGAAATACCTGTTACATAGTCTGTTTCTTCGTAAATAATATCCATATCAGCGACGGTTGTACCAACGTCCTCCGCTGTAATGTAGCGACCGTTTAATCCTTGAATAAAGCGACCGAACGCACGGAACATCGCTTCGTTTTTATCTTTCCGCGGATCCCCAATGATGACCGCTTTTCCACCGCCAAGATTTAACCCAGCTGCTGCGTTTTTATACGTCATCCCACGCGCTAAACGGAGCGCATCTTCAATCGCTGCATCTTCTGATTCATACATCCACATGCGCGTGCCGCCTAATGCTGGTCCAAGTGTTGTATCATGAATAGCGATAATCGCTTTCAATCCTGATTCTTTATCTTGACAAAATACTAATTGCTCATAGTCGTATTGCTCCATATATTTAAAAATCTCCATCTTTCGTTCCCCCTTGTTATTCGTTCGTTGCACAAATGGCTAATGCTAGTGAATACAATTTACTTTCTGCTGAATCCGCGCGCGATGTTAATACAATTGGTGCTTTCGCGCCAGCAATGATCGCTCCGACTTGCGCGCGGGCAAAATAAACGAGCGACTTATATAGCACATTTCCCGTTTCAATGTTCGGTACAACTAAAATATCAGCATGTCCTGCTACCGAACTTTGAATGCCTTTATGTTGGGCTGATTCAACGGAAATGGCATTATCTAAAGCGAGCGGGCCATCGACGATGCAATCTTTTAGCTGTCCGCGTTGATTCATGAGCGACAACGCTGCTGCATCAATCGTAGCTGGCATCGCTGGATTCACAACTTCAACAGCGGCGAGCGGCGCAACTTTCGGTGTATGAATGCCAATCGCTTTCGCCACTTGCACCGCATTTATAATAATTTCTGTTTTTTGTTGCAAATCAGGCGCAATGTTCATCGCGGCATCTGTGACGAGAATCGGCCGTCCATAATGTGGCACATCAAACAAAGCAACATGTGACAAAACTCGACCTGTGCGAAGTCCATATTCTTTATTGAGCACCGCTTTTAAAATCGTTGCTGTCGGTACGTTCCCTTTCATTAAGACGCTTGCTTCTTTTTCATGTACCGCTTTGACGGCCATGTGAGCTGCTTCTTCTTTTGTCGAAGCATGAACGATGCGAATGGCATCGCGATTTTCGTCTTGAACATATTCGGGAACAAGACGCGATAAAACGGATTCATCGCCATATAAAATAAATCGCCCGAATCCTGCTTGTAACGCTTGTGCGACTGCTTTTAACACCTCTTCGTCTTCAGCTGCCGCAACAGCTATGGTTGCTTCAGGAAATTGGGTTGCTTTGGTGATTAACGATTGTAGCTTCATCTCATCTGCTCAACCCCTTTGTTTTTTCGTCACCTTTTATTCTTGCAAAAACCATGCCAACTTTTTTGTTATTGAAAACGCTTTATTTTATTTATTTTTCGTTGCAACTTTTTGCATACTATGAACATTATTGCATGCTTTTTTTATCAAGTCCATACTTTTCAAGCTTGTAGTATAAATTTCGAATCGAAATGCCTAGTTGTTTGGCAGCTGCGGTTTTATTTCCTTGGCACGCTTGCAAAACGTTCTCAATGACTTTCGCTTCGTATTGCTCCACGAGCTCGTTTAGCGGTTTATGCCCATAAGGCAATTCATGGGACGAAAGATGTTCTGGCTCTTTCGATTTGTGCAACAATGAAATATGCTTCCGTTCAATGACCACTTCATTATATTTCATAAAAATCATCGCGCGTCCTAGTACGTTTTCTAGTTCACGTACATTTCCCGGCCAATCGTACGATAGTAAATAAGCAAGGGCATCATCCGTAATTCCTTCCACATTGCGCCCGTAATCTTGATTTAGTTTTTGTATGAGCCGTTCACATAACGCAGGAATATCTTGCTTTCGTGCACGCAACGGAGGAATGTAAATCGGCATGCGATTGAGCCGATAATATAAGTCTTCACGAAATGTTCCGTCGGCAATCGCTTTTTCCAAGTGAACATTCGTCGCAGCAATGACGCGCACATTAATTGGAATAGGCTTCGTGCCACCGACGCGCACAATTTCTTTTTCTTGTAACACACGCAACAATTTCGCTTGCATATTGGCGGATAATTCGCCAATCTCATCTAAAAAAATGCTTCCGTTGTTCGCTTCCTCAAACAATCCTTTTTTCCCTCCGCGTCTTGCGCCTGAGAACGCCCCTTCCTCGTAGCCGAACAATTCACTTTCAAGCAACGATTCGGAAATGGCGGCGCAGTTTACACGAACAAATTTATGATATTTTCGATCACTAGCATTATGAATGGCGTGGGCAAACAGTTCTTTCCCTGTTCCCGACTCCCCGCGAAGCAAAATCGTTGCAGGTGTTTTCGCCGCTAATTTCGCTTGTTCAATCGCTAACATCATCTCTTCTGATGTGCCGACAATATCATCAAATGAGTATTTTGCCTCTAATGTACGAATAATTTGGCGGGCGCGTTGTAACTCAGAAGTCAACTGTTCAATTTCTGATACATCATGAATGACACCGACGCTTCCTTTTAACATGCCGTCGACGATAATTGGCGCAACATTAACAACGACATCGCGCTTTTTCGGACCGACTTTCATGCGCACTCCTCTGACCGGTCGCCGCGTTTTCAACACTTTCATATGCATGCTTTCTCCTTCAGAAATGTCCGCTGTCGCCGGTTTTCCGATCACTTCTTCTTCTGATAACCCCGTTAATTTTGTATATGCAGGATTAATTAAAATGCCGTTACCGTATTCATCAACAACAGAAATCGCTTCTTCTGAAGAGTGAATAATCGCTTCTAACATCGTGCGAATTTCTTTTAAATTCGTTACTTCTTCTGCTAGATGGACAACTTCTGTAATGTCTTTAAATACGGCAAAAGCACCAAATAATTTTCCAGTTTCATCAATAAGCGGGATGCGTGTCGTAATCATTTTTTTTCCGTTTTCTAATATTAGTTCTTGATTCAACTCCACTTCTCTCGTTTGTAATACACGCGGCAATCCGCTAGCTGGAATAACACGCAAAATATGCGTACCAATGACTTCTTTTTTTCTTTTTCCAATCATTTTTTCTGCGCTCGGATTCATATGAGTGACAAAACCACGTTCGTCAATGACGATCATTCCGTCATGCGTAGAATGAAAAATTAAATCATGTTTCGTTGTTGCTGTTTTTAACGTCGCAATGAGTTGCTCTTTTTCTTCCACAAGCTGCGCAATAATGTAAGCGATATCACCAGGAATAACGACCGTATGCCCCGGACTTTCTTTGCGCAACGCAGTAAACACTTCATCATCTCCTGTGACCTCAACGATAATGTCAAGATCATCTGTTAACACATCGCGCCAATGTTTGCTCGTTTCGATCCCCATGTCGCGCGCAGCTTTTATCCCAGGGGCATCTTCGTTTCGATCCACAATTGCCACGACATCCATCAATTTCGTTTCATGAAACATTTTTAATAATGCACTTCCACCTTTGCCTGCCCCAACAATTAATACTTTTTTCATTCCCATCACCTATTCGTTTGCAATTTTTTGCAGACGCTTTCATCATACATTGTTTTTCTCTTCTTGACAAACAAACAAAAACATTTATGATGAAAACAGAACGAATGGAAAGGGTTTTGTTTTATGCAGCGAATGATCGCCCTACTTATTTTACTAATTCCAGGATTTATCGCAGCGCTAGGGATTAAATGGATGCGCGATACGGTGTTTGGCATTTTACACGCACCGATCCCTTCACTTGTCATTCAATTTTTGCTCGGTTTATTTTGTTTTATCATCGGTCTTAGCTTTATTGCAGGATTTATTTTGCACCGCGATCGAAAACGAAACAAAGTGCAACCACGTTTTCAAAAAAAGAAACGCTTCGATTCACAATGATCGAAGCGTTTTTTCGCGCACGTTTTTTGCTTTTTCGGGAAAATCTGTAAATATCCCATCAACTTCATATTGAAACATCGTTTTCATCTGTTCTTCTTTATTGATTGTAAAAGGACGAATGAGCAATTGATTGGCATGAGCTGCTTCAACAAACAATCGATCTACAGCGCGATGATACGGATGAAGCGCCAAAGCGTGTAAAGTATGGGCATAATCCCACGGCTGATGCAATTTTTCCATATATAGTAGCGCTGTTTCAATATGAGGAGCTAATTGATGACATGTTGCCATACTTTCATGGTTAAACGATGAAAAAATGACGCGCGATGCTAAACGATACTGCTCGACAAGTTCAATTGTTTTTTCTTCTAGTCGTTCGTAAGGTACAAGATTGTTTTTTAATTCTATATTAATAAGCAACGACGTTTGTTGTGCCCACTCAAGCACTTCTTGTAACGACGGAATCGGACAAAATCCGTATTGTTTAAATTTATAGTTGGCGTTTAATTTTCGTAATTGCCGATACGTCATTTGTCCAACCCATCCTGTTCCGTCTGTCGTCCGATTGACTGTTTCATCATGAATGACGACGACGACTCCGTCTTTTGAAAGTTGTACATCAAGTTCAATCCCGTCCGCATGAACACGTGCTGCTTCTATAAAAGAGGCCATTGTATTCTCTGGATGCGTCCCAGCTGAACCGCGATGAGCAAAAATATGTGTCATCCTTTTCCCACCTTTAAAAACGTTTTATACTTAACATATGAAAGGAGTGGAACTCATGCGACCGTTACAAATTTCGTTAGAAACAGCGCAAAAGCTCGCTAAAGCATTGAACGTGCCGCTGGAACAAATTATGCACATGCCTCAGCACATATTAGTCCAAAAATTGCTTGAAGTCGAAAAAAACGAGCAACAAAAAAGGTAGTCGCCCGACTACCTTTTTTAACTTGCTTTATGTTCAAGTCTTAACCGATCTGCAACCATCGCAATAAATTCTGAGTTTGTCGGTTTCGCTTTTGACATGCTGACCGTATGGCCGAACAAAGAAGAAATGGATTCTAAGTTTCCGCGGCTCCATGCCACTTCAATCGCATGACGAATCGCTCGCTCTACGCGACTAGCTGTCGTATTATATTTTTTCGCAATGTCTGGATAAAGAACTTTTGTAATCGATCCGAGCAACTCGACGTCGTTATACACCATCGCAATCGCTTCGCGTAAATATAAATATCCTTTAATATGGGCTGGGACACCAATTTCGTGAATGATGTTTGTAATGCTCGCATCTAAATTTTTTGGCTTGCCGTCGCGAATTGGCGAAAGAAGCGGTCGTTTGAATACCGCTGGTTTTTTGCCACATACTTGACGAATTTGATTCACTAAATGTTCGATATCAAACGGCTTTAAAATAAAGTAGGAAGCGCCGAGTTCAACCGCTTTTTTCGTTACATCTTCTTGTCCAAACGCCGTTAACATAATGACGTTTGGCAATGGCTGTTTCATCATGCGCAACTTTTCTAGCACAGCTAAACCGTCTAAATGCGGCATAATAATGTCGAGAACGAGAACATCTGGATCGCGATCGCGCAACAATTGCAAGCAATCTTGCCCGTTATATGCAACGCCAATGACTTCCATATCTCCTTGGCTTGTAATGTATTCTTCAAGCAAATGCACTAATTCTCGGTTATCATCTACAATGCAAACTTTTATTGTACTCACGAAATCTTCCTCCCTAAAGCAATGATCTTTTGTCACATACGTGCTTAATTCGACGCAATGGACAAAAATCCTTTTTTCTTTGCAAAATTAGTCAAATAATTTATATTTTTCATAAAACACGTGTGCACGTTTTTTCTTTCATTTTACACTACATGTTTACGCCGTGTCATGATAAAATATGACAAATTGCGTGGAAAAACAAAAAGCAAGCCAATATTAGCTCGCTTTTTGTTCGCTTTTATCATAAATGTTAATTCCGGCTTCGTGCAACATCCATTCAATGTGCACACCGTACCCAGATGTCGGATCGTTGACAAATACATGCGTCACAGCCCCAACGAGTTTTCCATCTTGAATAATCGGGCTCCCACTCATCCCTTGAACGATACCACCTGTTTTTTCTAACAAACGTGGATCGGTCACTTTAATGACCATTCCTTTTGTCGCAGGGAATTTTTGCGGAGTAACACTCACGATTTCAACATCAAACGCCTCGACACGATCTTGTTCGACGACGGTTAATATTTTTGCCGGTCCTTTTTTCACATCTGTCGATAAAGCAATCGGCATCGGTTTATCAAAAATACCGTTTTGAATCGGCTGTGAAAGCTTACCGAAAATACCGAACGGGCTGTTTGTTTTAATGTCACCAATCACTTGTTTATCGCTTGAAAATCTCGCTAATTTTTCACCTGGACTTCCATTTCTCCCTTTATCAATGGCCGTTACCGTCGATTTGACGATCGTTCCATCACGAACGACGATCGGCTTTCTCGTATCCATATCAGAAATGACATGTCCGAGCGCCCCGTATATATTTGATTTCGGATCAAAAAACGTCATCGTTCCAATTCCTGCCGCTGAATCGCGAATGTACAATCCGATGCGATACGCTTGATCATGTTTATCTTTTAATGGGGTCAAGGTCGTTTCAAACGTATGACGATCACGCGCAACAGTGAGTCGTAAAGGTTTGCCTGTTTTCCCCGCTTCTTCAATAAACGGAGAGACATCTGTCATCTTTTCGATTTTTTTTCCATTGATATGTGTAATGGCGTCTCCGACTTGAATGCCAGCCGTTTCACCGGGGGATTGTTTTCCTTGTTCCGTCTCCACTAAATGATGGCCGACGACAAGAACTCCAACTGTATTTAATTTCACACCAATCGATTGACCGCCAGGAACGACTTTAAAATCCGGTAATACTTTTACGTTTACTTGTTTAATCGGGAATCCTGCCATTTGTAAAATGACATCGCTTTCTCCGACATGTTCCCCACTAATCGCTAATTTTTCTTTTTGCTGAACAGAAACAGCGCCTGTCGTTATCGTTTGAACAGAACCAAATACAGGTACATGAGCCGTTTGTCCTTGAAATAACATAAGTTGTTTCGGAATGTTTACATATTTTTGAAATGGTGTTGCCATACTTAGAACGATAAAAGAAACAAGGAGAAATGCACCTATTCCTTTTCTTAATTTGTCAAAATCCAAAGTCTTCACTCTCCTCGTTCCTACGTACACACCGAATCCTACACTATTTAATGTTGCCTGAAACAAATGAAATATAACCGAATAAAACGAAAAAACAATGCCAATGTTGGTATTCATACTGTTTCATTTTTGATTTTTTCCGCTAATTGTAACAACTCACGTGCATGCTGTTTCGTCAGTTCCGTAATTTCCACCCCAGAAATCATCCGGCTTATTTCGTTAATTTTTTCTTCTTCGTTTAACGCCTCGACAGTTGTTTTTGTCCGTCCATCGATCGTTTCTTTTGCGATAAATAAATGCGTATCTGCCATCGCTGCAACTTGCGGCAAGTGCGAAATGCATAATACTTGAGAATGACGTGCGACGCGATAAATTTTTTCCGCAATGGCTTGAGCGACGCGCCCACTTACTCCTGTATCTACTTCATCAAAAATAATGGATGTCACACCTTGATGTTTAGAAAAAATACTTTTCAAAGCAAGCATCATGCGCGATAACTCCCCACCCGATGCCACTTTCGCAAGCGGCTTTAACGGTTCTCCAGGGTTTGTCGAAATGTAAAACTCAACTTCATCCATTCCGTTTGCCTGCAACTTGACAGGTGTTCCATCGAGCAGCGGATCATCGTACGATCCTTGACGTTTTCGAAAAACGACATCAAACGTCGTTTTTTCCATGTATAAATCTTTTAGCTCTTGATGAATGTCATCGATGAGTTGTTTCGCATATTGCATGCGCAATTCGCTAATATGTTTCGCTTCAACGAGCAAATCAGCCGTAATGGATTGAAGTTCAGTCTGTAATTTATGAATATGATCGTCGCGATGTTGAATCGTTTCAATTTCTTCTTCCACTTTTGCAGCGTACTCTAAAATGTCACGCACCGTTTGACCGTATTTTCGTTTTAAATGATTAATTTCATTTAAGCGACTTTCAATTTCGTCAAGTCGAAGCGGATCGTATTCTAACTGATCTAACTGTTCACGTAGTTGATGAGCGACTTCTTCTAACAAGTAATAACAATTCGATACAACTTCTTGAGCTCGTTTCACTGATGCATCGATATCGCTCACATGATCTAAATGGTTCATCGCTAATCCAATCCAATCTAGTCCACGTTGCTCCCCATAAAGCGCCTCATAACTGCTTTGTAACGCCTCGTATATTTTTTGGAAGTTAACGATTTTTCGGCGTTCTTCCATCAGCCGTTCATCTTCATCTATTTGCAAATCTGCTTTTTGAATTTCATCTAACTGAAATGTTAACAAATCTAATCGATGTGCCATTTGTTGCTCATTTTCATTTAATTTTTGCAGTTGGCGCTTCACTCGTTCATATGTAGCATATAATGCTCCGTATTCTTCTAACGCATCACGAATATGCTCGCCCCCATATTCGTCTAATAAGTGTAAATGTTTACTTTCATCGAGCAACTCTTGATGCTCATGTTGCCCGTGAATATCGACGAGCGTTGAACCAATTTCGCGCAACGTCGCAATCGTTACTAATTTTCCATTGACCCGGCAAACGCTTTTTCCGTTTACTGTTAGCTCCCGTCGAAGCACAATCATGCCGTCGCTTATATCGATGCCGAGTTCCGCACATTTGCTATAACACGGATGGTCATCTTGTTCAAGCAAAAACAATCCTTCAATTTCCGCTTTTGTTTCCCCGTATCGAACAAACTCTGCGGAACCTCGTCCGCCAATTAATAAATGAATCGCATCAATAATAATCGATTTTCCCGCTCCCGTTTCCCCTGTTAAAACCGTTAATCCTTTTTCAAACGAAAGCGAGAGCGATTCAATAATCGCAAAATTTTTAATGGATAACTCTGCTAACATGTCACATTCACACCTTTATTACAGCATGTCCAACAATCGTTTAGAAATGACTTCTGTATCTTCTGGCGTGCGGCAAATAATTAAACACGTATCATCGCCACAAATCGTTCCAACAATTTCATCCCACTCTAAATGATCAAGAAGCACACCAATGGCATGCGCATTGCCCGGCAACGTCTTCATGACAAGCAAATGACCAGCTCCATCAATTTTCACAAATGCATCCATCAACGCTCGCTTTAATTTTTGCAGCGGATTAAACCGTTGATCGGCAGGTAGGCTATATTTATACCGCCCATCCATCATTGGGACTTTCACTAAATGAAGTTCTTTAATGTCTCGAGACACGGTTGCTTGTGTCACGTTAAAGCCTTCTTTGCGCAACATATCAACAAGTTCATCTTGTGTTTCAATCTCATGATTTGAAATAATTTCACGAATTTTAATATGACGTTGTCCTTTATTCAACGAAAACACCTCTTTCGCGTGTATAACATATGCATATTTATACTTCTATGTTACCGAACGATAGACGGGCAAACAAGAGGGAATAACCGATCGTTATTCCCCCGCATGTTCTTTATTTTCTTTCAGTTCGTCATGCGCCCTAGCAACAACTTCTTCTGGAGAAACCGTCAAGCGATTTTCTCCTACTTCTTTGCCTTCCCAACGTAAATGAAGTAAAAATTCAATATTGCCACCACCGCCTGTGATCGGCGAGTGCGTTAATCCGATGATATCGTACCCTTCTTGTTGAGCAAATGCCGTAATCGTATGCAGCACGTGGACGTGAACGCGCGCATCGCGAACGATTCCTTTTTTTCCAACGAACTCTTTTCCCGCTTCAAACTGTGGCTTGACTAAAGCGACAACATCGCTATGCGGCACTAAAATCGTCTTTAAAACAGGGAGAATGAGCTTTAATGAGATAAACGACACGTCAATTGTTGCAAAGTTTGGCAAGCCGTGCTGAAAGTCGCTCGGCGTCACGTAGCGGAAGTTTGTCCGCTCCATTACAACAACACGCTCATCTTGACGCAGTTTCCACGCGAGCTGATTGTATCCGACATCAAGAGCGTACGACAACTTTACCCCGTTTTGCAACGCACAGTCTGTAAACCCACCGGTCGATGCACCAATATCGAGCATCACTTTATCTTCGACATGAAGCGAAAACGCTCGTAACGCTTTCTCGAGTTTCAGTCCCCCGCGACTGACATATGGGATCGCATGTCCTTTCACCGTCAGCGGAATGTCAACAGGTACTTTTTCTCCCGGTTTATCAAGCCGCATTTCATTCGAATATACAAGACCGGCCATAATCGCCCGTTTCGCTTTTTCACGCGTTTCAGCCAATCCACGTTCGACAAGCAATACATCTAAACGTTCTTTCTTCCCTTTCATCTCTCATGCCCTTTTTCTTTTTTTCGGAGTTAATAAACAAATGCGTTCCATCACATGTTCTGTCGTCAATCCAATTTCTTCTAGAAGTTGCGACACGCCACCATGTTCAATAAAACGGTCCGGAATACCCATTCGATCAATGGTCGCTCCATGATATCCATGATCATGAGCAAATTCGAGCACCGCGCTACCAAATCCGCCTTGAAGCACTGCTTCTTCAATCGTGAGTAATGGCATATTTTTTTGTAGTAACGTGTGCAACATTTGTTCATCTAGCGGCTTAATAAAACGAGCATTGACAACTTGTACAGAAATGCCGTCATTCGCTAGACGCTCAGCCGCTTGAAGTGCCATCGGAATCGTCGTACCAAACGTTAAAATGGCAGCGTCTGTTCCTTCACGCAACACTTCCCATGTGCCAATCGGAATGTTTTTTAATTGTTTATCCATCGGCACACCGAGACCGTTGCCACGCGGAAAACGCATCGCAATCGGTCCGTCATCGTATTGAATGGCTGTATATACCATATGTTGCCCTTCATTTTCATCTTTTGGCATCATTAATACGATGTTTGGAATGTGACGTAAAAAGGCGATATCAAACACTCCTTGATGCGTTTCTCCATCAGCACCAACAAGCCCCGCTCGGTCGATTCCAAGAAACACGTTTAAGTTTTGGCGACAAATATCGTGAACGACTTGGTCATACGCACGTTGTAAAAAAGTTGAATAAATCGCCAAAAACGGTTTCATCCCTTGCGTGGCTAAACCGGCAGCCATCGTCGCCGCATGTTGTTCAGCGATACCGACGTCATACATGCGCTCTGGAAATTCACTTGCAAACCCTTCTAATTTTGATCCAACCGGCATGGCTGGTGTAATGGCAACAATGCGCGGATCTTTGCGCGCTAATTTACGCACCGTTTCGCTAACGAGCGCGCTCCAAGAAGGAGCAGACTGCTTGGATTGGATGAAATCACCCGTTTCAATTTTATACGGTCCCGTTCCGTGCCACGTTCCCACTTTATCGTTTTCTGCTGGGTGGTACCCTTTTCCTTTTTTCGTAATGACGTGAACAAGAACAGGCCCTTTCGTCTTTTTCGCATAATGTAAAGTTTCAAATAAATCTTCAAAATGATGACCATCCACCGGTCCAAAATACGTAAAACCTAACTCTTCAAAAAACACGCCTGAAACGAGCAAATACTTAATGCTATCTTTCACTCGTTCCGCTGTTGCTGCAAGCTTTCCACCGACAGCTGGAATTTTCTTTAATAACATTTCTAATTCATCTTTTACCCAATGGTACTTCCCTGCTGTACGCAGACGCCCAAGCACGTTGTGAAGCGCACCGACGTTTGGAGCAATCGACATTTCGTTATCGTTTAAAATAACGATGATGTCTTTTTTCTCGTGTCCGATGTGGTTTAACGCTTCTAGTGCCATTCCGCCTGTTAATGCTCCATCTCCAATAATCGGAACGATATATTCGTCCGTCCCTTTTAAATCGCGCGCAATCGCCATTCCCATGGCTGCGGACAACGACGTCGAGCTATGCCCCGTTTCCCATACGTCGTGTTCACTTTCACTTCGTTTCGGAAAACCACATAACCCTTTATATTGCCGCAACGTATCAAACTGATTTGCACGCCCCGTTAAAATTTTATGCACGTACGATTGATGTCCAACGTCCCAAATGAGCTTATCTTTTGGGCTGTCGAACACTTTATGGAGCGCAATCGTCAATTCGACGACCCCTAAATTCGGTCCAATATGTCCACCTGTTTTTGATAATTTTTCGATTAAAAATTGTCGAATTTGCTCACTTAATTGAACGAGCTGTTCGTTTGACATGTGCTTTAAAAATTTCGGATTTTGAATCGCTGTAACATCCAACGCGACCACTCTCTTTCATGTAAGCTATCACAACTTATATCATACAGCTTTTTGTATTTTTAATTATACAAGCAAACATGTTTACACGCAAAAAAGAGCCGCTTACACGAACGTGTGAACGGCTAACATTTCTTTTCCACTATATCACATGTTGCTTCTTTCCTCAATGCTATTAATGATCGCGCGTTTCGATGACATCGCAAATGTAATGTAATAGCGGTGCATCGATTTCAGCTTCGTGAAGAAGTGTGCGCGCTTCTTTCATATGGTCATGAAGTTTTTTCTTTGCTCCATCAAGCGTCAAAAGAGAAGGATACGTCGATTTATCATTTTCGATGTCGCTTCCTACTTTTTTCCCGATTTTTTGCTCGTCTCCTTCAATGTCTAAAATGTCGTCACGAATTTGAAACGCTAAACCGAGATGATCGGCAAACGCTGTTAACAATGTTAATTGTCGTTCCGTTGCTTCTCCTAATATTGCACCTGCCCGAACGCTGTATTGCAACAACTTTCCCGTTTTATGGCGGTGAATGTATTCTAGTTGCTGCAAACTAATCGTTTTCCCTTCGCCTTCAAGGTCAGCTACTTGTCCCCCGACCATTCCTTCCGGTCCAGCGGCTTTCGCTAATTCCGAAATAAGACGAACTTTTACATCTGGTGAAATCGCTTTGTCATCTGCTACAACTTGAAAAGCGTATGTCAGCAGCGCGTCGCCCGCTAAAATGGCGTTCGCTTCACCGAACACTTTATGGTTTGTCGGCTTACCGCGCCGTAAATCGTCGTTATCCATACTTGGCAAATCATCATGAATGAGCGAATACGTATGAATCATTTCGAGCGCACAGGCAGTTGGCATGCCGATGTGTACTGGCTTCTGAAACGCATGTAACGTAGAAAGTAATAAAAGAGGACGAATGCGTTTTCCACCTGCTTGCAACGAATATAACATCGCCTCTTTGATCGTTTGAGGCGCTTGTAACGATTCAATATACGCCGGAAGCTGCTGTTCGATTTGTGATTTATATTGTCGCAATAACGATTCCAATGTTTACTCCTCCTGCACCGTAAACGGTTCAAGCTGTCCATCTTCTCGTAAAATAAATTCCATTTGCTTTTCTACTTGTTGTAGTTTGTCATGACAAAACTTCGACAATTTCATTCCCTCTTGGAAAAAGTGAATCGCTTCTTCTAGCGGAACGTCCCCTTCTTCTAACTTTTGCACAATTTCTTCAAGTTTACTCATCGCTTCCTCAAATGTCATACTTCTTCCTCCTCAATATTCGAAACAATGCAATGTGCACGTCCATCTTGAAAACGGATATGAACGCGATCCCCTTTTTGCAGTTGTTTCACTGTCTTAATGAGCGCTTCCTGCTCATCGTATGCGAGGCTATATCCGCGCTCCATAATTTTTAGTGGACTGAGCGCATCAAGTTTTCCCATCGCCGTGGCAAGCGACCATTTTTTTTGTTTGATTATATCGTTCATATAGCGAACGATCGTCTGTTCTAACGTGCGGACACGATCGACCGCTTTTTCGACTCGCGATTGTGGATGATGAGCAAATAACGTAAGCTGCAATTGTTGAAGCTTATGTTCTTTTTGTTTGAACATATCGTTCATTTGTCTTTGCAATCGATCAACAAGCATATCTAGCTGTTGTTCTTTTTGTTCATATAACCGTTTCGGATAGCGAAACGCATACGATGAACGTAACGATTGCAGCCGTTTTTGTTCCGCGTTCATTCGCTCTTTCATCGCTCGAATGAGGCGAGCTTGTTGGTCCGATACACGCGAAAGCAAATCAGCGATATGCGGCACAGCAAGCTCTGCTGCCCCCGTTGGCGTCGGTGCTCGCAAATCGGCAACAAAGTCAGCGATCGTATAATCCGTTTCATGTCCGACAGCAGAAATAATCGGAACGCGCGAATGAAAAATCGCCCGCGCCACAATTTCCTCATTAAACGCCCAAAGCTCTTCGATCGAGCCGCCACCACGACCGACGATGAGCACGTCGATATATCCGATGTCATTCGCTTTTTGAATCGATTGAACGATCGATAACGGAGCTTGTTCCCCTTGAACGAGCGTCGGAAACAAAATGACTTTCGCTAGCGGATAACGGCGACGAATCGTCGTTAAAATATCGCGAATGGCCGCTCCCGTTGGCGAGGTCACCACGCCAATATGTTGCGGAAATTTCGGAATCGGCTTTTTATGTTCCTTAGCAAATAATCCTTCTTGTTCTAGTTTCTTTTTTAATTGCTCATATGCTAAATACAGCGCGCCAACACCATCTGGCTGCATCTCTTTTACATATACTTGATACGTTCCGCTCGGCTCATACACAGAAATTTCACCGCGGACAAGTACAGTCATTCCATTTTCCGGCTTAAACGTTAACTGTCGATTATATCCCGCAAACATGACCGCTTGAATGCGCGCTTGTTCGTCTTTTAAAGTAAAGTACATATGCCCACGCGAATGATATGTAAAGTTTGAAATTTCCCCTTTAATCCATAAATCTTGCAAATGAGGGTCAACTTCAAATTTCCGTTTAATGTATTTCGTTAACGCTGCAACTGTTACATATCTCATTTCTGCCACAAAAATAACCTCGCTTATTTATGTAGTTCCCGCGCAGCTTGTATCGTGTTGTGCAACAACATCGTAATCGTCATTGGTCCAACTCCTTTTGGCACCGGAGTAATGTAGCTTGCTACTTCTTTTACATCGTCAAAATCGACATCCCCACACAATTTTCCGCTTTCTAATCGATTGACGCCAACGTCGATCACAATTGCTCCTTCTTTCACATATGGTGATGTAATGAGCTTCGGTTTGCCGACGGCGACGATTAAAATATCCGCTTGGCGCGTGATCGCCGCTAAATCGTTTGTGCGCGAATGACAATATGTGACCGTTGCATGTTCGCGTAAAAACAGCTGTCCAACCGGTTTACCGACGATATTGCTGCGACCGACAACAACGACATGTTTTCCCGCAATATCGACTTGCAAAGATTGAACCATATATAAAATGCCGTACGGTGTACAAGGCAAAAACGTTTTCTGCCCCGTCATCATTCGTCCAATATTTAGCGGATGAAACCCATCGACATCTTTTTCTGGCGCAATCGCTTCAATGATATGTAGTTCATTCATTTGTTTTGGTAGCGGCAATTGAACTAAAATACCGTGCACCGATTGGTCTTCATTTAAACGAGCGATTTGCTCTAGCAAAAACTCCTCAGATATGTCGCTTGGAAAAGTAAGTAAAATCGAGCGAATGCCAATTTCTTCACATGCTTTTTGCTTCGCTTTTACATACGATTGTGAAGCGGGATGATCTCCAACGAGGATGACCGCTAATGCGGGCTCAATGCCTTGTTGTTTTAACTGCTCGACTTCTTTTGCTAATTGTGCGCGTTTTTCTTTCGCTAGTTCAAAACCGTTAATGATTTGTGCTGCCATAAATCCTTCTCCCCCTTATTTGTTTAAGACAATGTTTCTTTTATTTTCGCAAGTACGCCGTTAATAAAGCGACTTGATTTTTCATCGCCAAACACTTTTGCTAATTCAATCGCTTCATCCATGCTTACATTGAACGGGATGTCATCCATATATTTCATTTCAAATACAGCCATGCGTAAAATGGAACGATCGACATTCGCCACGCGCTCTAATGTCCATTTTTCTAAATGTTGACGCAATAAGTCGTCAATTTCTTTTTGATGTTCCACCACGCCGAAAACAAGCATTTCCATAAATGGATCGGTCTCTTCTTCAGCGACGTTTGCAATCGCCGCATGTGGTTCAATGCCTCCCACGTCGATTTGAAACAATGCTTGCAACGCTTTTTCTCTTGCTGTATGCCGTTTCATGACCAAAACCCTTTCTATTCGTAATGTCGAAAATTATACCATGATCATAACACATTTCGACGAAAGAAAACACTCACCCATCGAAAAAGGGCGATCTCATAAACGAGATTGCCCCTTTTCTTTACTCGACTTCTGCCTCTGCTTTGGACGATTCGAATTGAACGCCAACAACATGAACGTTCACTTCCGCTGTCTCTAATCCTGTCATCGTCAGCAACGCTTGGCGGACGTTTTCTTGAATTTTTTGCGAAACCGTCGGAATCGATACGCCAAAATTCATTACACAATAAATGTCAATGACAATCCCGCGGTCCGTTAAGTCGACTTTTACGCCTTTACCGTGATTTTTTTTCCCTAATCGCTCAACGACACCTGCTGCAAAATTACCGCGCATTTGCGCTACCCCTTCAATTTCAGACGCCGCAATCCCTGCGATGACTTCAATCACTTCCGGTGCAATTTCTACCTTCCCTAAGCTGTTATGGCCGTTTTCCATTTCTAATACATGTTCAGACATAACGGATTCCCTCCTTATATCATTAAGAGTTCATTACATCGTATGTTTCTAAAAACTTTGTATTAAAGTTTCCTTCGACAAATTTTTCATGATCAAGCAATTTTAAGTGAAATGGAATTGTCGTATGAACTCCTTCAATAACAAATTCACTTAAAGCCCGTTTCATGCGGGCAATCGCTTCTTCGCGCGTCGGTGCGTGAACGATCAGTTTGGCGATCATCGAATCATAATATGGCGGAATCGTATAGCCTGGATAAGCAGCTGAATCTACCCGTACTCCAAATCCACCTGGCGGCAAGTACATTTGTATTTTTCCGGCCGATGGCATAAAGTTTTTCGCAGGGTTTTCCGCGTTAATTCGGCATTCGATAGACCAACCGTTGAACGTGACATCTTCTTGCTTCAACGTCAATTTCTCACCTGATGCTACACGAATTTGCTCTTTAATTAAATCGACACCTGTCACCATTTCCGTTACTGGATGTTCGACTTGAATGCGCGTGTTCATCTCCATAAAGTAAAATTGGCGATTGCGATAGTCGTAAATGAATTCGACCGTTCCTGCTCCCGTATACTGCACAGCTTGCGCTGCTTTGACAGCTGCTTCTCCCATCTTTTGACGCATTTCTTCATCAAGCACAGGAGATGGTGTTTCCTCCAACAGTTTTTGTAAACGTCGTTGAATTGTACAATCGCGCTCGCCGAGGTGAATAACGTTTCCATATGAATCTGCTAACACTTGAATTTCAACATGTCGGAAATCTTCAATGTACTTTTCAATATATACACCCGGATTTCCAAAAGCAGTGGCCGCTTCTTGTTGCGTAATCGTAATTCCTTTTCTAAGCTCTTGCTCATCTCGAGCGACGCGAATTCCTTTTCCGCCTCCACCTGCGGTTGCCTTAATAATAACAGGATACCCTATTTCATTCGCTAGTGCAATCGCTTCATCGATACTTTCAATAATTCCTTGCGAGCCGGGAACGATCGGCACACCAGCTTGTCTCATCGTTTCACGTGCAACATCTTTCGTTCCCATTTTTGTAATCGCTTCCGGACTCGGCCCGACAAACGTTACATTACATTCCCGACAAAGCTCAGCAAAGTCTGCGTTTTCAGCTAAAAATCCGTATCCCGGATGAATAGCATCGCACCGAGTTAATGTTGCCACGCTCATCATATTTGTGAAATTCAAATAGCTTTCTTTAGACGTTTTCGGACCGATACAATATGCCTCGTCCGCCATTTGAACATGAAGCGCTTCACGATCCGCTTCAGAAAATACAGCGACCGTCTCGATGCCAAGCTCTTTGCACGCCCGAATAATCCGAACAGCAATTTCCCCACGATTGGCAATTAACAATTTTTTTATCATAACTATCGCTCCTTTATTCAGGCTTCACAAGGAATAAAGGTTGTCCATATTCAACGAGCTGGCCGTTTTTCACAAGCACTTCTACAATTTCTCCATCGACTTCTGCTTCAATTTCATTAAACAACTTCATCGCTTCAACAATACATACAATTGTATCTTTTTTCACTTTATCACCAATTTTCACGTACGGTGCAGCGTCTGGTGATGGCGCTGCATAAAACGTACCGACCATCGGCGATGTAATTGTATGTAAGTTTTCTGTTGCAACAACTTGTTTTTCCGGCTTTACTTCTTCTTTCACTTCTACCTTTTCAACAGCTTGTGCCACCGGTGCTTGTTGTTGAACAACAGCTGTTTGCGGCACGTCTACTTTTGGTGTAGCAACAACAACTTGTTCCGTTGCTCCAGCTTTTTTCATTTTAATTTTTGAGCCATCATGTTCATAGACGAACTCAACAATGTTTGACTCGTTTACTAATCGGATTAATTCGCGAATTTCTTGGATTTTCAACATTGACTTACACCCCTCGCCCCATCATTTGTAGAAAAAGATTATACAATACCATGATACGACACACCTTTTCCATTATTCAATAAAATGATAAGAAAATGTTAGAAAATTTATATCTGGTCATAAAAACAATTATTATTATATAGTATTATAAAATTCGTTTTCAACCGAAAAAAAATAACCGGGAAACCGGTTATTTTTGGAAACGAACAGCTACATCTTGTACGCGGCCGATCTCGCTTTGAACGAGCTGAATAATTTCGTTCGCTGCTTTTTTCGAATGTTCTTTTGCTTTCACTGTAATATGCACTTGATTTTCATGGACACGAACAAGCGCATCGTCGTATCCTTTCGATTTAATTAACGTTTCTAGCACCGCTTCTTTTTCTGCAATATTCGATAGTTGTTGTAATTGATCGATCGCTTTACTTTTTTCTTCCGCAGATACGTTATTGGAAGCGACAATCGCATTCAACTCTTGGCGCAACTTGCTTCGTTCATCTTCAATTTCAAGGCGAAGGGCTGTAAATAAATCATCGCTTGCTGTATTCGTTTGTTCAACTGTGACTTCTTCTCCGTTGGCAACTTCTTCTTTCATTGCTTCATCCGTTGGTTTTAAGTCCTTTTCATTGTTTGCTTCCTCTTTTTGCTCGAATGCCACTTGTTCTGTCACTTGAGGGCTTGTGACATAATACACCGATAAGACGACAACTAAACTAAACATTGTTAATAACCAAACCGTTTGCTTTTTCAACATATGTTCTCCCCCTTACTTTTTTGGTAAAACAGCGACGCGATGGCTCGGAACGTTCAACGTTCGCGTCACTGCTTCGACAATCCATTTTTTCACTTGTACTTGATCGGCTCCTTTTGCCACAACAAGCACACCACGAATGGCTGGCTTTTTCGTTTGTAAAACGAGCGGTGTTTCTTCGTCCCCTTTGCGTACGATCACGATTTTTTCGTCTGTGGATTCATCTTCAATTTGACGTTTTCCACCTTCTTTATCTTCTTCCATCGTTCGTTTTTTCTGAACGGTTGCATTTTTTTCGAGTACGTTTTGTTCCGTTGCATCGACATTGACGATCACTTTCACTTCACCAACGCCAACAATCGCTTCAAGCGCTTCTTTTAATTGTTGTTCATATCGCTCTTCATAGTCTGCAATTTGCTTTAATTTTTTGTCTTCATCTGTTTGACGAAATACAGTTTGAGTTGTTTCTTGTTGAACGCGTTTTGCTGGCGAAAAGTTGAACACATTGCCAAAGATCATAAATGATAAGCCGATGGCTAAAAGAATGGCAATCAGTAAGTTTTTTTCAATCCATTGTTTCACCCCTCCCTACTCCCTCCTTTCAAGATGAATCGTAATCATCTGTGGATCTACTCCCCACATTTGTGCTAAAAAGCGGGCAATGTCGTCGTGTTTTTCTGTAATCGACGGCGAAGATGGAATGCGAATCGGTTTAACAACAGAAGTCGTTTCTTCTGCTAACTCCACCGTAATCGCCTCAATCTGAGGGGGGATTTGTTCCGACTCCCCAATTGTTAATGAAATGTCCGTCACCGTTAAACCATATGTGCGCATCAACTCCTCAGCCGCTATGTTCTTTAGCTGGACAGCCATTTGTTCTAAAATATATGCACGTTGTGAGGCTTGTATTTCTTTTTTCTTTTTTTCAATGTCATTTTCAAGCGTTGCATGTTGTTGTTGCTGAATTGAGGCAAACCATGTATTTACATCCCCATGAAATAACCGAAGAAGCGGAGAAAATAAAATGAAAATAAACAATAAACCGACAACCATCTTGACGTATTTTTGAAATGAACCGTTTGGCAAAATGAGTTCAATGACAACGGCGAGCAAGATGAATGTAATGATATGGGAAATCCACTCAGTCAACAGTCCCACAACGTCTATTCTCCTTTCAGCGAACCATCATCGTTAAATTTCCTGCTGCAATAATAACCGTCATGCTTAAAAAAAACATAAGCGATACAATCACGAGGGCGGTGAGTACATACATCATGCTTTTGCTGATCACGCTCAAGCAAGAGATAACGATGCCTCCCCCCATCGGTTGCAATATCGCAGCAGCTAGCTGATAAATGAGAGCGATGACTAAAATTTTGATCGCTGGAAACGCTGCAATAAGAAGCAATAAAGTGACACCGAACAAGCCGACTGTATTTTTTAATAAGACGGAAGCGGTCACAACTGTATCTGCCGCATCCGTAAACATTCGCCCGATAATCGGAATAAAGTTTCCTGCCACAAATTTAGCTGCTCGTATCGCAATCCCATCGGCAATAGCTGTTGTTGCGCCCTTGACGGACAATACACCGAAAAAAATGGTGAGCATCACACCAAGTGAACCGATGCTAATGTTGCGCAACAAATCTGCTAATTTTGTTACTTTATAATGTTCGCTCAATAAACTAACAATGCTTAAAATCGTTGCTAAAAATAGAAGCGGCAATGAAAAATGTTCAATGATCGTTCCTGTGATATTCATAAAAAACAACACAATCGGATGAAAAAAAGCTACGGATACAACGCCGCCTGATGACGCCATAAGCGCAAGTAAAATCGGTAAAAGGGCGATCATAAAACTCGTCATCGTCTGAATGGCTTCCTTTGCGTACGTGACAGCAACGTGAAAGCTGTTTAACGCAATAATCATCAGCACCATATAAACAACCGCATGTGCGACTTTGCTGACAGCATGATGCGAAAACGCGTTTTGTAGCGATTGTAAAAATAAACTAAATACCGTTAATAAAATCAGTGTGCCAAGCAATTTTCCGTTTGCCATCAGCTCGTACAATAAAAATTTCATAAACGCCTGCAACCATTCACTGAGCGATAGTTGTTTCTCACCGTTTATAAACTGCCAAAAAGATCCTTTTTGACTTTCAGGCAATAATCCTCCATACTGTTGCACGATATGATCCCAATATTGTTTAATAGACTCCACACCAACTTGTTCAGCTTGTTGTTTGACGAATTCATTTGTTGGCGGTGATGCTTGTACAACGGAAGGCAAGAAAAAAAGGAGAAAGAAAAATAAAATGGGAGCGCGCCTCATGTCATCACCCCTTCATCGGAAGAAAGCTTAAAATCGTTTCAATAAGAGCTGTTAAAATTGGGATGGCCATTGCTAAAATTAAAATTTTTCCACCTAGTTCAATTTTTCCAGCAATCGCTCCTTGCCCGGCATCTTTAGAAATTTGTGCACCAAACTCAGCAATATATGCGATGCCAATAATTTTTAATATCGTTTCAACGTATACCGTTTGAACGTGCGCTTCATTTGCTAACGTTTGAACCATGCGAAAAATGTCTTGAATGCGATCAATTAAAAATAAAAAAATAACTGTTCCGACAAAAACGGTCAGCAAAAGTGAAATATTCGATTTATGTTCGTTTAAAATCGTTACTAAAAACGTGGCGATAAGCCCAAGCCCGACAATTTGCAAAATATCAATGGGTACTCCCTCCTAACTTTGAAACAAAAAAACAGATTTAATTTTTTGAAATAAATCTTGAACGATCGAAATGACTAAAAACAAAATATAAATAAATCCTAGCAGCGTCACCCATTGAGCATATTCCTTCTTCCCAAATCCTTCTAAAACGGTATGCAAAAAAGCAACGACAATGCCTACGCCAGCAATGCGAAAAATTAAATCTACGTCAACACCCATTTTGAATGTCCTCCTCTATATGAGTAAAAGCACGATGAGAATGCCGGTTAATACCCCTAAACTTTTCATCATTTTTTCATACCGTTGCTGTTTTTCCATGGCATCTCCTTCTTCTCGCTCTAAATGCACCATCGTTAAACGAATGTAATTTTGTTGAATTTCATGATCGTACTGTCCAAGCGTCTCGCCAAACTGTTTCATAATCTCAAACTCTCCTTCTTTTAAGGCGGTCATTTTCCATACTTCATGCAAGCTTTCTTCCCACGCTTGGCGAGCGTTCATCGTTCCTTTTTGCAACTTATGCGCAAACGATTCAAACAACCATGATAACGGTCGCGATAGTTGCTGTGATAATCGAAGGGAAGCGTCCATTAACGGTGTATGCCCGTACATAATTTCTGCTTCCAACGACTGCAACGCCATTTTTAATTGGCGCAACTGTTTTGTGCGCTCTCTTAAAAGTCGCGACGCTTCAAATCCTGACCATGTCGTTGCTAATATAATACATATCGCTCCAATCCATTTCATTCACATCACGCCCATCTTTCGATATATATCGCGCCCATGTGAATCACGAATCGCTTGAATCGTTCCTGGACGTCCGACATTTGTTAATTCAACAAATCGTTCAAATATAGCTTGTTCCATAATCGGACGCAGCGCTGGACGTTTCACGATGTCAGCCATATGGCGACCGTGCGCTGTCATAAATAAGCCAACTCCTGCATGAACCGCTTCCAAAATGGCCGTACAATCCGCTTCACTTCCAATTTCATCAACAATTAAAACGTCTGGGCTCATCGAACGGATCATCATCATCATCCCTTCCGCTTTCGGACATGCATCGAGCACATCGACGCGATAGCCGAATGTAAATTGCGGAATGCCTTTGACACAGCCGGCAATTTCTGATCGTTCATCGACGATGCCAACTTTTTGAGGAGCAATACGCCGATCTGTCACCCCGCTGCTGACGATGCGTGCAATATCACGAAGGAGCGTTGTTTTTCCTGTTTGAGGTGCACCGATAATCATCGTATTGAGCCATCGTCCATCGTATAAATAAGGGAGAAGGGGAACAGCCATGCCGATTTGCTGCCGAGCCATTCGAATATTGAACGATGTAATATGTCGAATCGCTTTTACTTTTCCGTCTTCTACAATCACTTTTCCAGCTAAACCGACGCGATGTCCACCTTGAATAGTAATGTAGCCTTTTTTCAGCTCTTCTTCGATTGTGTAGAGAGAATATTGGCTTAATTTATTTAATAGTTCGATTCCTTCTCCCATTTGTACGACATGCGGACATATGTACGATCTCCCACCAGCAATGACTTCAAGCGGTCGTTCAATACGAATGCGAATTTCTTCAATCGTAAACCGAGAAGCGATAGGCAATGATTGAATCGCATGAACGATCCCCTTAGGCAATAGATCAAACACCGCTTTCATCCTCTTCCCTCCCTTACTTCACGACATAAATACCGATTAATATACATACAACCCCAGCACCAATCCATACGAGCTTAAACAATGACAGCTCGTTTGCCACTGCAACAAGACCAATCATCATAACGACTAAAAAAATGGTCGGACCAACGACAGCAAGCAACGTATTGACAGCAATCGCTTTTTTTACATCATTGAGCGACAACATGACAATCGCTGCACATAATTCAATGGCTGCAGATAAAAAACGTAAACTCGCCATCGTCCAAACAGTTGCATCAATTTTCATCGCATCCTCCTTGTACAACGGTGCTAGTACAACGTATGCTGAAATAAGCGAATTCAGAAGTATAGAAAGGAAAAATTCATCAGGAAATGTGTTGCCAAAAAAAAAAAAAAATCGCCCTGCTTTTTGCAGGACGATTTTCCATTACGCACGTGATACGTATGTGCCGTCTGTTGTGTTAATGATTAATACGTCGCCTTCGTTGACGAAGAACGGAACTTGAACGACAAGGCCCGTTTCTAACGTTGCTGGTTTTGAACCGCCAGATGCTGTATCCCCTTTAATGCCTGGCTCTGTTTCAACAACTTTTAACTCAACTGTGTTTGGCAACTCGACCCCAATCGTTTCGCCTTGATACATCATAATAAATACTTCCATGTTTTCTTTTAAAAACTTTAATTCATGCTCAATTTGTTTTGCAGAAAGTTCGATTTGCTCGTACGATTCCATATCCATGAATACATGTTGATCGCCGTTTGCATATAAATATTGCATTTTACGGTTGTCGATTTGTGCTTTGTTTACTTTTTCACCCGCGCGGAACGTTTTTTCTTGAATCGCGCCAGTGCGCAAGTTGCGAAGTTTGGAACGAACGAACGCCGCTCCTTTTCCTGGTTTCACATGTTGGAATTCAATAACACGCCAAATGTCACCGTCAACTTCAATCGTTAAGCCTGTACGAAAATCGTTTACTGAAATCATGTTCATTTCCTCCTACGTCTATAAAGTAATGAGTTCTTTTGGTGAAAGAGTGAGCCGCTCATTGCCGTTTTCTGTAATAACGATGTCATCTTCAATGCGAACACCGCCTAATCCTGCTATGTAAATGCCTGGTTCGACCGTCACAACCATCCCCGGCTGTAGCACAGTATCCGAACGCATCGACAGCGCCGGCATTTCGTGCACTTCCATGCCGAGTCCATGACCTGTGGAATGCCCGAAATACTCACCAAATCCGCAAGCAGAAATGTAATCGCGTGTGAGCGCATCTGCCTCTCGCCCTGTCATTCCTGCACGAATATGTTCGACACCACGAAGCTGGGCTTGTAACACGACATCGTATATGCGTTTCAACTCATCGCTTACTTCGCCAACCGCAACGGTTCTCGTGATGTCGGAGCAGTACCCTTTATAATATGCGCCAAAATCAAGCGTGACGAGCTCCCCTTTTTCAATGACTTTCTCTGTCGCTACTCCATGTGGCAACGCTGAGCGCACACCGGATGCAACGATGATGTCAAATGATGAACTTGTCGCCCCTTGTTTGCGCATAAAAAATTCTAGCTCATTTGCCACGTCTATTTCACGCACACCCGGGCGAATAAAATCGAGAATATGACGAAAGGCGGCATCGGCAATCTCGGCTGCTTCCTTTAATATCTTAATCTCTGCTTCACACTTAATCAAGCGTAACTTTTCTACCGCACCGGAAACCGGAATAAGCGTCGCTTTGATCGCTTTTTCATATGATGAGAACGTTGCATATGAAAGATCGTCTTGCTCAAATCCAAGCTTTTGAATGCCTAATCGCTCAACTTGTTTTGCTACTTCTTCAATGAGCGTTTGCGTATGTTGCACAATTTCATATCCTTCAATTTGTCTTGTCGCTTGTTCGACATAGCGAAAATCTGTAATAAATACAGCATCTGTTTCGCTAATTAAAACGACACCAGCTGTTCCTGTAAAATTTGTCATATAGCGACGGTTATATTCGTTTGTAATAAGAAATCCATCAATGCCGTGCTCAGCAAATTGCGCACGAAGTTTTTGTACTTTATCCAATGTTATTTCCCCTTCCCTTCAACCATATCAAGCAACGCTAAAATCGCCAACCGATATCCGTTTATACCAAGTCCGACAATTTGCCCTGCTGTCACCGGAGCTAAAACAGATTGATGACGAAACGCCTCTCTTGCATGAATGTTTGAAATATGTACTTCAATGACTGGCGTCTGTACGCTTGCGATTGCATCACGCAATGCATAGCTGTAATGCGTAAACGCCCCAGGATTGAAAATGATCCCGTCATATAACGATTCCGCCCGATGAATTTGGTCAATTAACGCCCCTTCATAATTGCTTTGATAGCACGTTAACTCCGCCCCATATTCACTAGCAAATTCCGTTAACTGTTTTTCTAGTTGGGCAAGTGTCGTATGCCCATAAATGTGCGGCTCCCTCATACCGAGACGATTTAAGTTCGGACCGTTTAAAAGGAGGAATCGAACCATTCCCCCTCTCCCCCCTTTACTGATGAAAATACATATGGTTATTTTACCACATCGACCTGTTTTTGTCGCCTCATCTCTGCAACTTCAAACGAAATGGAATAACCGATGAACATCCCATATAAAATGTAAAAGCATACCGTCGTTACAATTGTATTTCGCTCAAGTTGTGGAACAGCTTTTAATTGCGGAAAAATCGGATTTAATACGTAAAAAACAAGCACCCATAGCCCGATGCCAAAAGCAACCCCCGGCCAAATGCCTTGACGATTTTTTAAGAAAGCGTAGTACAGAAGTGCAGCAATGACCGAAGCGAGCCCAATGAACAAAATGGCAATCGCCTGACCGAGCGCCCCGTTTTTCCAATCACCGATCGCCCACGGTTGCAAAATAAAATTTGGCGCCACTTCTGTAAAATGAAAAAAATAAGCACAATATGCAAGGAAGCTCCAAAACACGCCCCCAATAAAACCGATCAGCGCGACTTTTGCTAAAACGGGCATTGGTTTTTCTCTTTTGTTTTGTTCAAGTTGTGCGTCTTGTTTTGTTTTCGTTTGCACAGTAATCACCTCGGTTTTTATCTTGTCCAAAATGTTGGATCTCATGTGTATCGTTTCTCATTTTTGGAAACAATACAAATACAAACAATACATCGACCTAGAGGTTTTTATCGTTTTCTTGTAGAATATAAGAAAAAAGAAAATAGGTTGGTGTCTTCTTATGAGCAAAAACGTATACGGTGGGCAAGCGGTCATTGAAGGTGTCATGTTTGCTGGACGCAATCATTCCGTCACGGCCATTCGCCGCAAAGACGGTGCGATTGAGTATTTTCACGTTCCACGCGAAACAAACAAAACGCTTGCTTCATTTAAAAAAATTCCGTTTCTTCGCGGCATTTTTGCCATTATTCAAGCAAGCGCAAACGGATCGAAACATTTACAATTTTCGAGCGAACGATATGATCTCGATCCGAACGAAGATGAAACGCTACAAGCTGAAACTCCGTCCAAATGGACGATGATTTTAGGTGTTGCACTGATCGGCGTGTTGTCGTTTCTATTCGGCAAATTTATTTTTACCCTTATTCCTGTATTTTTGGCTGAATTAACGAGACCGATTTTCCCATCGGACACAGCTCAAATACTTGTAGAAGGATGTTTCAAACTTCTTTTACTTTTAGGTTATATTTACTTTATTTCGCTCACGCCACTTGTTAAACGATTGTTTCAATATCACGGAGCGGAACATAAAGTAATTAATGCGTACGAAAATGGTTTACCATTGACGGTTGAACATGTACAACAACAATCTCGCCTTCATTATCGTTGTGGCAGCAGCTTCATTTTATTTACTGTCATCATCGGCGTATTCGTTTACATGTTCGTCCCGACCGAACCGCTTTGGGTGCGCGTGCTAAACAGACTAGCGCTTATTCCAGTTGTACTAGGATTGTCTTTTGAAGTATTACAACTAACAAACGCGTTGCGGCATGTTCCTGTGTTGCGTTGGTTAGGCTATCCTGGTTTATGGCTACAACTATTAACAACGAAAGAACCGACTGACGATCAAGTGGAAGTAGCTATCGCATCATTTCAACGTTTGCTTGAGTTAGAGGGAGAAGCGACGAACGAGCAAGAAGAAGTGGTGTAACATAAAGGAGGTGGATCGATTGCGTCGGCGCCCATTCCCGCTTATCACTTTGCTTATTGTGTTCGCTATTGTTGGGTTTTCTTATCGTCTATGGAACGATCCGATGCAGTTGTTGAAACAAGTGTTTCTCATCGGATTGGTCGCAGCTGTCTTTTATGGCATATATAAATGGATACAAAGACAAAACTTTAGTCGTTCGTATCAAAAAGCGGTAAAACAATCGAAAAAGCTCCACCACCAGAAAACGAAGCCGACGTCGAAAAAACAACCGCGCCCAACCGCTTTAAAGAAAAAGCACGCTACTCATTTAACAGTCATTGAAGGAAAAAAAGGAAAGAAAAAAAATCGGGCTTCTTTTTAACCCGATTTTTTCTTTTAATACGTCCACGTTTTTAAAAATTGTTTGGTGCGCTCTTTTCCAAACGAAATGAGCTTCTTTTTTTCTTCATCCGTCACTGAGAAATCGGTGGCAACGACATGTTTGACAGGCAGAAAAATGATATTTTTTTCATGGCGGCGCGAAATGTATCGTTCATCGTGCGCCTCGCGCATCGTTTGAAACAACGCTTCATACAAATCAATGGCGTTATTAATTTTCTTTTTTGCTTTTTGCGCTTGTCTTGCATTTAGTTTGATGCCTAGAACAGGCCGCTTTTTTCGCTCTTCATCAAATAAAAAAATCGGAAAATTGCTTAGTAAGCCGCCATCAACGACAATATGCTTTCCTTCATCTGTCTTTAACTGTACAGGCTCAAAAAAATAAGGAATGCCGACGCTCATTCTTACTGCTTTTGCGACGGAAAAGCGGAGAGGATCAATGCCGTATTTCGGCAAATCATCTGGCAAAATAAGCATCGTCCCATTCGTTAAATCGGAAGCGACGACGCGCAATCGTTCATGCGGCAAATCAGCAAACGTGTACACACCTTTTTTACTTAACTGTTCGGCAATCCATCGTTCAAGCTTTTCTCCTTTATATAACCCCATTTTCCAATAAAGGACGAGCCATTTTAACCATGCATACGGGATGATTGTATGTCTCTCATCGAGAAAGTCCATTAAATTCATTTCTTCGATCATGTCCACGATTTCCTTGCTTGTAAATCCCGCCGCAATAAACGAGGCAATAAGTGCCCCTGCGCTCGTACCAGCAAGCCGCTTAAAACGAAAACCTTTTTCTTCGATCGCCTCATATGCTCCAATTAACGCAAAACCTTTGACTCCTCCACCAGAAAACACACCGTCAATCTCCATGCCCTTCCCTCCCTCGCCATATATGTATGAAAAATGGGAGAGATTGAGCATAAAAAAACAAAAAAGAACAAGCGTTTATGCCTGTTCTTGCTCGTTTTGCTTTTGAATGTTGCGAAGCGCTTCAAGACGTGACCGATCTTCCTCAAAGTATTGTACTAAGTCACCGATGCGGTCAATCGCGTTCCAGCTCAAATGATGTTCGATTCCCTCAACATCGCGATAAATGTTTTCTTCATCGACGCCAATGAGACGCATAAATTGTTCAAGCAACTCATGACGATACACGAGTCGTTTACCGATTTTTTTTCCTTTTGGAGTAAGCACAAGCCCGCGATACTTTTCATATACTAAATATTCGTCTTTATCAAGCTTTTGAACCATTTTTGTCACAGAGGAGGGATGAACAGATAACGCTTCAGCAATATCTGATACACGAGCGTATCCTTTTTCTTCGATCAATATATAAATTTGTTCAATATAATCTTCCATGCTTGGTGTTGGCATACGTTCCCCTCCTAAACAAACATCCGCAATCATTATGATTATAACATGTTTACCAAGCATGACAACTATTTACGTAAAATATTCAATTGTCGCTTCGGGAAAAAATTGTGCAATATACGAGCGAATCGTGTCATTTAACCGATTCGCCTCTTCATCTTGATACACATATTTCCCGATGCCGTATCGTCCCCATTTATATTTTCGTTTCGTTTCGTCAAGATCGAGCTTCGTTTTCGGATATCGTTTTTGAATAACCGTTTTCGCCGGTTTAGTGAAGCGATGTTGGATTAATTCGAACGTTAAATCCGTTAAGTCGATGCCTTGCAAGTTTGTGTTCAGTCGTTCAAACAGCTCAAAATACCCTTCTTCCCAACCGTCATGCATATAAATCGGAGCGACGATAAAACCGAGCGGATAGCCAGCATGCGCCACTTTTCGCGCCGCCTCTAGCCGTGCGTCAAACGAAGACGTCCCCGGCTCAAAGTTTTGAATAACATACCGTGAATTGACGCTAAAACGAAAGCGTGTTTTTCCATTATGTTTTGCATCAAGCAAATGATCGACATGTTCATATTTTGTGACAAAACGAAGTCGACCATATTCCGTCGCTCCAATAAATTCAATCGCTTTTTTTAAAGCATGCGTCAAATGATCGATGCCGACAATATCGGACGTACAAGCCGCTTCAAAGCGCGTAATTTCTGGAGCGCGTTCATCGATGTATGCTTTCGCTTGAGCGAAAATATCATCCAGATTGACGTACACACGAATGTAAGGCTTGCTTCCAAGCGTCGTCTGTAAATAACAATAATGACAATGCCCCATGCACCCCGTCGCAAGAGGAATCGCATATTCGGCGGACGGTTTAGACGTATCGAATTTTAATGTGCGCCGAACACCGACAACAAGTGTTGATTTTGCGTTGCGATATTGCTGAAGCTCGTTATCTCCCGGAATGCCGCGCACTTGGTTATGCGATGTCGTTTCGCGAATGTCGATATGCATACGTTTGAATTTTTCATATAACTCTTTACCAAGCGGATAATGAAGCGCTTCGGGCTCAAAATAAACAAGCTGAGGAATAAATGGCTTCATACAATCACCTCAATGTTAGTATGGTTTATTCGTATGAGGTGATGAAATACAATTTTTGTAATAAAATAAGGGACGGGTTTTCCCGTCCCTTTTTACGTTATAAGCCACATTTTAACTGGGCACCGCAACTTGTGCACGTGTTGCAGCCACCGATTTCTTCGACCGTTCCTTCACGGCATACTGGACAAATGTTTCCAACTTCTGAACCGATTGTGACGTCCGTTGCGCGTAAATCTGGAATCGTTTCAACAAGCGCAACAGCCCGCTTTTTCGGTTCTTCTGGCAGAAGCTCTAGCTGCTCTTCGACCGCATGTTCTTCTGCTTTTAATGTTAATACTTGCGCATCACGGCTACCGTCGACATATACTGTTCCACCTTTTGCACCACCTCGCCATAAACGCTCGTACACTTTTTGCACTTGCTCGACCGTATAGCCGCGCGGTGCATTCACCGTTTTCGAGAGGCTTGAATCGACCCAACGTTGAATAATGCATTGTACATCCGCATGCGCTTCTGGCGATAAATCCATCGCGGTTACAAACCAATGCGGCAAGTTGTTCGGATCTGCTTCTGGATGTTTATCTAAATATTCTTGAACGATATCCGCCTTCACTTCAATAAACTTACCTAGACGGCCGCTTCGATAATAAGAAAAGGAAAAATATGGTTCAAGCCCTGTGGACACGCCGATCATTGTCCCTGTGGATCCAGTCGGAGCAACCGTTAATAAATGCGAGTTGCGAATGCCGTATTTTAAAATATCTTGGCGAATATCGTCCGGCATTTTTTTCATATAACCGGTGTGAATAAACGCTTCACGCAATTTCATCGTTTCTTCTTCTGTTTCACCAACTAAAAACGGAAAGCTTCCTTTTTCTTTCGCAAGCTCAATCGACGCACGATACGCCGTTGTCGCAATTGTTTTAAACAGCTCGTCAACTAACTGATTTCCTTCTTCCGAACCGTACTCTTTTTCGCAATAAATAAGCAAATCCGCTAGTCCCATGACGCCAAGACCGACGCGGCGCTCCCCAAGCGCTTGCTTTTTATTTTCCTCAAGGAAGTACGGGGTTGCGTCAATAACGTTATCTTGCATGCGGACACCGACTTCAACCGTCTGCTTTAATTTTTCATAATCCACAACTTTCTTTTCTTTATCGACCATATTCGCCAAATTAATGGCAGCTAAATTGCACACAGAATAAGGTGCGAGTGGTTGTTCACCACACGGATTTGTTGCGACTACTTTTTGCCCGTACGCTCTTGCGTTCGTCATGTCGTTGGCGTTGTCGATAAAGAAAATGCCTGGTTCGGCGGAATACGTTGCGCAAATGTTAATGAGCTTCCATAGCTCGCGCGCGCGAATTTTCCGGTAGACGCGAACGCGATAGCCCATTTTCTCCCATTCACGCACATCGCCGACTTCGTGCCATTTTTCGTTGTAGATGCGCATTTCTTCTTCCGAGTACGTTTCAACATCTGGGAAGCGCAATTCGTATTCTTCATCGTTTTCTACTGCCTGCATAAACTCTTTTGTTAAGCAAACGGAAATGTTCGCCCCTGTTAAAAAGTCCGGATTGTGCACGCTATACGTTCCGCCTGTCCGCAACTTTTCTTCCGCGTCTTTAATAATTTTTTCTGAAAAGCCACCGTATCCTGGGATGTTTTTGTAGTTAACAATTCCTTGATACATCGCGCGCTCTTGTTCAGTAAGCGGTGTAAACTTTAGTTTTTCTTTCGCTGCTTTTTGAATGCCTTCATCTTCTGTATTTTCAAGCAAATAGCGCAAAATGCGTGGATTTTGCATTTTCGAAATAATGAATTCAATAATGTCCGGGTGCCAATCGGCCAACATAATCATTTGGGCGCCCCTACGACTTCCACCTTGTTCGACAAGATGGGTCAGTTTTGCAATATCGTCAAGCCATGACACTGAACCGGACGATTTTCCATTCACTCCGCGCGCGAGTGTATTGCGTGGACGAAGGGTAGAACCGTTCGTTCCGACACCGCCACCGCGGCTCATAATTTCCATCACTTGTTTGCGATGTTCAGAAATACCTTCACGCGAGTCTTTCACAAATGGCATGACGTAGCAGTTGAAGTACGTCACTTCTGTTCCAGAACCTGCTCCATATAATACGCGCCCTGCTGGAACGAAATTTAGACTGACAAGCTGTTCATAAAACTTTTCGAACCACTCTTGCCGTTTTTCTTCCGTTTGCTCAACAGCGGCTAGCCCGGTTGCGTTCCGCTTTGCAATTTGCTCATAATAAATTTCTAATGGTTTTTCAATAACATCAAGAGAACGAACGACAATGCCTGTTTTCGCCTCTTCCCCTTCTAGCACGTGGCGATATTCTTCTTCCACAAGCACGTGTGCTTTTTTACTCTCCCAATCCAACTCGACAATAAACCCAAGCCCACGCGCCGGAAACTTCGGATCTTCCTTCACTGTTAAAACGACAAAATCCCCGACGCTTAGCGTCAACTTTTCCGTATCTTTAAACGAATAGCGATCAAGCATCACTAAGCGCGACACACCCTTATATGTAATGTGCATCTCAGGAGTAATCGGGTGCACTTGTGGAAATAGGCGAATGTCTTCATTCAACTTGTCCATATTCACCGTCATTTTTTCAGAAAACGCAACCGTCATGTTTACCTCTCCTCTTCCAACATAATCTTACTACATTAAACTACCATATATCGACAACAATAATCAATTAAAAAATCAATATGTAGTATGTTTTTTTACAAAACCCATACTACATATTGATAATTAAGTCAAGTGTTTTTTATTTGTCAAGAGGAAAATTTACCTTTTAAAATTCCATTCATCTGTTTCGTATTTATTTCTCGCTAGTTGCTGAACGTACAGCCGCTCATCATCGGTTAATTCATATCGTTCCAACTGAATGTTTAAACCTTTTTCAAATCCTTTGAAAAATGCTTCTTTCGCCTCATCGATCGTCACTTTTCGATCGGTTAGCTCATTGATTGCGACCGCTTTGTTTTTAAAATTTTGTCGCAACCGCTCTTTCACTCGTTCGTTCGGATACTTAAACAAGCTAAAAAGCATCTCTTCATCTAAGTCTAATAAAATCGAGCCATGTTGTAAAATGACCCCTTTTTGTCGCGTTTGGGCGCTTCCTGCCACTTTTCTTCCTTCGACAACGAGCTCATACCAAGACGGTGCGTCAAAACAAACAGCTGAGCGTGGGTTTTTTAAATCTGCTTTTTCTTCTTCTGTTTTTGGAACAGCAAAATACGCATCAAGCCCAAGGAAACGAAATCCTTCCAAAATGCCTTGTGAAATGACGCGATACGCTTCCGTCACCGTCTGCGGCATAGCTGGATGCGCTTCTGATACGATAACGCTATACGTTAATTCTTTATCATGAAGCACACCACGCCCGCCTGTTGGGCGTCTCACAAAGCCAAGTCCGTATTTTTTTACTGCATCCATATCGATCTCTTTTTCGACTTTTTGAAAATAGCCGATCGAAAGTGTCGGTGGGTTCCAACCGTAAAACCGAATGGTCGGTGGAAAGTGTCCTTCACTATGCCATTCTAACAACGCTTCATCAAGCGCCATATTAAACGCTGGGGAACAATTGCCTGAGTCGATAAATCGCCATACTTCTTTTTCCATCTACTCCACCCTTTCCTCTATCATTTTATAGTGTAGCAAACATAATAAGTCAATGGAAAATGCTTTGCTTCTTGGACGAAACATTTATATAATAGACGTGGCAACGATGAAAAAGGAGGGTAAGCATGACGACAGTTCTTATTATTCTCGGAGCAATCATTGTGTACGCGGTAATTACATACTTTTACCAAAAGCGAGTCGTTAAAACGCTTACGGAAGAAGAGTTCCGCGCAGGTTATCGAAAAGCGCAACTCATCGACGTTCGCGAACCAGATGAATACGCTGCCGGTCACATTTTAGGAGCACGTAATATTCCACTTTCACAACTGCGTTTACGCATGAAAGAATTGCGTAAAGACCAGCCGATTTATTTATATTGCCAAAGCGGACTTCGCAGCGGCCGTGCGGCACAAATGCTTTACCGAAAAGGATATCGCGACCTTTACCACTTAAAAGGCGGATTTAAAATGTGGACAGGAAAGGTGAAGAAAAAATAAGGTGCCAAGCCAAAACGCCTGGCACCTTTTTTTATTTCTGATAACGCAAAATCGGTTTGCGGGCCGCCGTCGTTTCATCCAATCGTTTGACGACCGTTGTATGCGGTGCTTCTTGGACGATTTCCGGCGTTTCTTCCGCTTCTTTCGCAATTTGGATCATCGCATCAATGAACGCATCGAGCGTTTCTTTTGACTCCGTTTCCGTCGGTTCGATCATCATGCACTCTTCGACAATCAATGGGAAGTAAATCGTCGGCGGATGGTAGCCGAAATCAAGCAAACGCTTCGCAATATCAAGCGTGCGCACACCCAATTTCTTTTGCCGCTTTCCTGATAACACAAACTCGTGTTTGCAATGACGGTTGTATGGCAAATCGTAATATTCCGCTAGACGACGCATCATGTAATTAGCGTTTAATACCGCATATTCTGTCACTGCTTTTAAGCCGTCCGGCCCCATCGAACGAATATACGTATAGGCGCGAACGTTAATGCCGAAGTTGCCATAAAACGGCTTCACGCGACCGATCGCTTTTGGTCTGTCATAGTCGAAATAGTATCCGTCTTCTCCCTTTTCCACCGTCGGTTTCGGTAAAAATGGAATAAGGTCCGCTTTCACACCAACTGGACCAGAGCCAGGGCCACCGCCGCCATGCGGGCCAGTAAACGTTTTATGAAGGTTTAAGTGAACGACGTCAAAGCCCATATCGCCAGGGCGCGCTTTGCTTAACACCGCATTTAAGTTTGCCCCGTCGTAATACAGCTTTCCGCCTGCGGCATGCACGATTTCTGCCATTTCTAAAATATTTTCTTCAAAAAGACCAAGCGTATTTGGGTTTGTGAGCATAAGCGCGGCTGTATCTGGGCCGACGACGCGGCGTAAATCGTCTAAATCGACAAGCCCTTCTTCTGTCGATTTCACCGTCACCGTTTCAAATCCGGCAACTGTTGCCGACGCAGGATTTGTTCCGTGCGCCGTATCAGGGACAATGACTTTTGTGCGATTGTAGTCGCCGTTTGCTTCATGGTAGGCGCGAATCATCATCAGTCCTGTCCATTCTCCATGCGCACCAGCGGCTGGCTGCAACGTCACCGCATCCATGCCGGTAATTTCTTTTAAATGCTCTTGTAAGTCATACATTAATTCAAGCGCCCCTTGCACCGTTTCTTCCGGCTGAAGCGGATGAATGTGGGCAAATCCAGCGAAGCGAGCAACGTTTTCATTTATTTTCGGATTGTATTTCATCGTACAAGATCCAAGCGGGTAAAAGCCGGAATCAACCCCATGGTTACGCTTTGATAGCGCTGTATAATGACGCATAATGTCAAGCTCTGACACTTCAGGAAGCTCCGGTGCTTCTTGCCGAATGTAATCGGTTGGAACGACTTGTGCAATATCGACTGCTGGTACGTCTAGTGCTGGTAAGCTATATCCGATTCGTCCTGGCTTGCTTAATTCAAAAATAAGCGGTTGATCTTTATGCATGACAATCCCCCAATTCTTTCACAAGCGTGTCGATTTCTTCTTTCGTGCGCAATTCTGTGACCGCAATTAACATGCAGTTTTGCAGTTCTGGATAATCGCGCCCGAGATCGTAGCCGCCGATGATCCCTTTTTCCAACAGCTTTTTATTTACTTCCGCTACGGGCTTGTTCAGTCGAACAACAAACTCGTTGAAAAACGGTCCTGTAAATAAGACATCAAATCCATGATTGACGAACGCTTCTTTTGCATAATGCGCTTTTTGAATATTCATCGTCGCCATTTCTTTTACACCTTTTTTGCCGAGCGCGGTCATCGCCACCGATGCGGCGAGCGCATTTAACGCTTGGTTCGAGCAAATATTTGACGTCGCTTTGTCGCGGCGAATATGTTGTTCACGCGCTTGCAACGTCAAAACAAAGCCGCGTCGCCCTTCTTCATCCGTCGTTTGTCCGACGAGACGCCCTGGAATTTTGCGCATGAGCGCCGATTTCACCGCAAAATAACCGCAATGTGGACCACCGAATTGGGCTGGAATGCCAAACGGTTGCGCATCGCCAACGACGATGTCTGCACCGAACTGACCTGGCGGTGTTAATACCCCTAACGCAAGCGGATTGCTTGCGACAACGAACATTCCTTGATGCGCATGAGCGATTGGTTCAATTTCTTTTAGCGGTTCGATTTGTCCGAAAAAGTTTGGATATTGCACAATGACGCATGCGACATCTTCATTCATTTCTGCTTGAAGAGCGTCAAGATCCGTTACACCATTTTTATACGGTATGTCTACCACTTCAAGCCCCGGTCCTTTTGCGTACGTTTTCACGACGTCGCGATATTCTGGATGCACTGCGTTTGATAATAACACTTTTTTCTTTTTCGTATGCGCTGCACTTAACAACGCTGCTTCCGCTAACGCTGTGCCACCGTCATACATCGATGAGTTCGCCACATCCATGCCTGTCAGCTCACAAATCATCGTTTGAAACTCGAAAATTGCTTGCAATTCCCCTTGGGAAATTTCTGGCTGATATGGCGTATACGCTGTATAAAATTCGGAACGTGAAATGACATGGTCAACAATCGTCGGGATGTAATGATCATACACCCCAGCTCCTAAAAATGAGGTATATGTCTTCATATCCGCATTTTTTGCGGCTAATGCCATTAATTCTTTCATTAGTTCCGGTTCTGATTTTGCCGGCTTAATGTTGTATTCGCCTTGAAAACGAACGCTTTCTGGAATATCAGAAAACAGTTCATCAATCGATTGCACACCAATCGTTTCTAACATTTGTTGCTTATCTTCTTCCGTCATTGGCAAATAACGATGAAGCATAACTCTCTCTCCTCACATTATTTTGTGCGTTTATAAAACGGTGTTGCCACTACTTTCGCTTTTAGTCGTTTCCCGCGAACATCTACTTCTACTTCTGTATCAAGGGGAGAATACGCTGTAGAAATCAGTGCTAGGCCGATATTTTTTTTAAGCGTTGGCGACTGAGTTCCTGTCGTCACAACACCAACTTGCTCACCGTTTACATATACTGCATATCCGTGACGCGGAATGCCTTTGTCGATCATTTCAATGCCGACAAGTTTACGTGTTGTTCCTTCTTCTTTTTGTTTTTTCAATACTTCTTTTCCGAAAAAGTCAACGTCTTTATTCGTTTTAACTGCAAATCCAAGCCCTGCTTCGATTGGCGTAATGTCTTTCGCCAATTCTTGCCCATAAAGCGGCAAGCACGCTTCAAAACGAAGTGTATCGCGCGCACCGAGCCCGCACGGAAGCACTCCGTCTTCTTTTCCTGTCTCTAAAATCGCTCGCCAAAGCGTTTGGGCATCTTCTGCTCGGCAATATAGCTCAAACCCGTCTTCTCCTGTATATCCTGTACGCGACACGAGCGCTTGAACACCTGCGACATCGATGTGATCGGCAAAAGCGAAAAATTTCATGTTAGATAAATCAACAGTCGTCAATCGTTGCAACACTCTTTCCGCAAGCGGCCCTTGTAGTGCTAATTGCGCAATATCGTTTGAAATATTGACAAGTTCAACATCCCCCACTACATGCGCTTCAAGCCATGCAAAATCTTTTTCAATATTTGCGGCATTGACAACAAGAAGGTAATGATCGTCTCCTTTTTTATAAACAAGTAAATCATCAACTGTTCCACCGTCTTCATCGCACATAAGCGTATATTGGGCGCGACCATTTGTTAATTTTGCGACATCGTTTGTCATCATTTTTTGTAAAAAGGCAAGGCTATCTTTTCCTTTCACTTCAAACTCGCCCATATGCGACACATCAAACAATCCTGCCCGCGTCCGTACGGCTTCATGTTCTTCTTTAATGCTCGAAAATTGCACGGGTAACTCCCAACCGCCAAAATCAATCGTTTTTGCGCCATACTCTGCATACAGAGGAAATAGCGGTGTTCTTTTTAACATATGCTCCCTCCTTGTTCATAAAAAAAGACAGACGACCCCCATATTGTCATATGGTAGTCTCTGTCCTTTCACCTGAAAGTTTCCCTGTAATAGGTGTCCTCGTGGGTGGTTCACATTCGTGAACGCTCTCCAGAGCTGCGTCAAACAAGAGTTCTTTTGCCTGAGAGATTCGTGTTGCCACTTGCTCCTTCGGCGCTACATTCCGTAGTCTCTCCCCTTGTTCTCATCCGCCCGTATACAATTGTCGTTCTTGAGCCACACTACATGTAAGCACATAATGAAACAATTTTATAAACTTTCTTACGTTTTTTATTATCTTATAACTTCTCTTTTGTCGCAACATCTTTTTATAAATAAAATACGTAAATTCTTTTTTATTTCAAACGAAAATGTTCGGAAAATGAGGGATACTTATGAACGTCACAGTACATTGGGAGAAAAGTTGGAAGGACGAATTTATGACGCGCATCGAACGTGACGGTCCGTGGTCAAACTGGGAATTGTACGAGTTGGCTCTTGAATCAGCCAAAGCGTTAACTATTCCTCAGTTTGATGGACTACAAGCGCCAAAACATTTGCCACATATAACAATTTTACCTCATCAATACGATGTTGCACGTCAAGTTGTCGAGCAAATGAACGGAAAAGCCATTTTAGCGGATGAAGTCGGGCTGGGAAAAACGATTGAAGCGGGATTAATTTTAAAAGAATATATGATTCGTGGACTTGTGAAAAAGGCGCTTATTCTCGTTCCCGCTTCTCTCGTCTCGCAATGGGTGCAAGAATTAAATGAAAAATTTTTTATTCCTGCCGTTGCTCAAAGGAAAAGCTACGTATGGGAACAATGTGACGTTGTCGTTTCATCAATCGATACAGCGAAAAAACAACCGCATCGGGATATCATTTATGAACAAACATACGATATTGTCATTATTGACGAAGCACATAAATTGAAAAACAATAAAACGAAAAACTATGAATTTGTTCAAGGATTAAAAAAGAAGTTTTGCTTACTGTTGACGGCGACACCGATTCAAAACCGCGTGGAAGAAATTTTTCATCTCGTTTCTCTACTGAAACCTGGGCATTTAGGGAATGCCGAACAATTTCAAAAAAGGTACGGAAAGCTACGCACATTACATGATGATGCCCATTTAAAAGAACTCATTCGAAAAGTAATGATTCGACATCGTCGCCACGATACAGGAATTGAATGGACGAAGCGGCACGTCGAAACGATGTTTATTGATTTTTCGGAAGCAGAACGAAACGTATATGAGACGATTCGACAATCAAAGCCCCATTTTTCCGATACATCGTTGTCACACATTACGTTATTGCGCGAAATATGTAGTAGTAAAGAAGCACTTTTTTGCACGTTAAAAAGCATGATGGAGCGACATCCGGACATCGAAACGACCATTGGTGCATTGTTACAAAAAATGAATGAAATCACCGAACATACAAAAGCAAAAAAAGCGCTGGAACTTATTCAAACAATAAACGATAAAGTGATTGTATTTACAGAGTACCGAGCGACCCAATTGTATTTGCAATGGTTTTTTAAACAGCACGGTATTTCTTCTGTGCCGTTTCGTGGCGGATTTAAACGAAGTAAAAAAGATTGGATGAAAGAGCTGTTTCAACATCGCGCTCAAGTGCTTATCGCGACAGAGGCAGGAGGAGAAGGGATTAACTTACAATTTTGCAACCATGTGATTAACTATGATTTGCCTTGGAATCCGATGCGTCTAGAACAACGAATCGGGCGTGTTCATCGTCTCGGACAAACAAAAGATGTGCACATTTATAATTTTGTTGTGCGCAACACGGTCGAAGAACATGTATTTGCATTACTGTACGAAAAAATTCGTTTATTTGAACGGGTCGTCGGTGAATTAGATGACATTTTAATGAAGTTACAATCCCCAACGTTTTCGAACCATTTGGAGCGCATGATTGCTCAATCAAAAAGCGAAGGAGAACTGAAAATTAAAATGCAAAATTTTGTAGAAATTTTAGCAAATACGGAGGAACGGACACATGCAGCAAGATGACATCCAATCTTTTCTTGAACGTTTTTTTATCGCTACCCATTGCCCAATTCTCGAACGTAGCGATGGACATATACGTGTTCAGCTCACGGCCGCAATGGATAAACAATTAATGAATCGCCCGTTTTATTGGCATTATGTTGAGCGCATCGGTGCTGTAGGTGAACCATTGCAACTATCGCTCATCACGAAACGATCCATTCACGAAAAAGGAGAGTATATTCATTTTGGTTCTCCACGCCTTCATCAAATTTTTTCGATTGCTAAAATGAACGGGCGGTTCGTTCGGCTCTATGAACAAGTATTCGAACGATCTGTCGCTCTTCATCCGTGGCTTCATACAAACATATTGCTTTCATATGAATGCGATCGGAAACAGGATCGTTTATTATCATTAGGTATTCATCTCATTAGCGGGACAATCGTCGAGTCATTTTACGACGTATTAAAAGAAAAACAATGGGGCGTCACTGTGCCAGATTATTGCTTTACGATTTCTCCACTGATTAAGCCAATGAGTGGACTTGCACGTCTTGAAGCGTTTGTTGAACGTCTCATCGCCTCCGAAACGCATGAGTGGGCAGATGAAGCGCGCGCCCGTTGGGAAGAAGACTTAGCGTTACTGCAACATTTTTATGAAGGTGTCGAGGAGAAACAAGAAGAATATGAAAATGAAAAGGAAGCGTTGCGACAAAGATATGAACCGAGAATTCACATTTCAGTTATTAACGGTGGGTTATTTTATTTGCAAGCGAAATAAGGCTAGTGTTAGCCTTATTTTCGCTTAAATAAAAGCATAATGGCATACGGAATGACACCGAACCAACGATATAAAAATGGCTGCTTTTGCTGTTTTTTTAACTGTTTCTTCTCTTGTCTTTGTCTTTTCCGTTCATCTTTTGGTTGATCTAAATATTTCACAACTTGTTCGGTCATAAATTTAACATAGTCGTTTCCTGCCATCGTTCATCACCTCGATGCTAGTATCGTCAAAAACGAGGTGATTTAAGCAAAGATACAATGTTTTCTACGATGTCATCAATCGTGCGATTTGTTGTATCGATCGTCATATGGGCTTCACGATACCACGGAATTCTTTGTTCAAATAGCTGTTTTATTTGTTTTTGTTTATTTTCCATCAGTAGCGGTCGGGTCGTATCATCAGCTAAACGACGAAACAATTCATGTAACTCACAATGTAAATAAATGACGATTCCATGCTCGCGCATAAATTGACGATTTTCTTCTTGAATGACAATCCCGCCACCTGTTGTAATAATGACATGTTCTGTTGGAAGCTTTTTTAATGTTTCACGCTCGTACGTTCGAAATGCCTCCTCCCCTTCTTCCTCAAAAATTTCCGTAATCGTTTTTCCAACTTGTTGCTCAATATATGCATCCGTGTCGATCACAGGTAGCTGTAATACTTCTCCTAATCGTTGGCCAATCGTCGTCTTGCCCGCCCCCATAAACCCTGTTAAGTAAATCGCCCTCATATTCTCTCCCTTTCTAGTATAGTTCTTTCCACCCCGAAATGTCGTTTGTTAATACATGAAATTGAAACTGAACGTCATAGCGAAATTGAGCATTCGTTATACATGATACATTGACAAACCAAACATCTGCTCCGTTTTTTGTTGCATGATACGTTGCCCGACCGCGAGGAAATGAAATCGTTTGGCTTAATGATGGCACGTTTTCCGGTGCATTGGCAAGCGTTTGTTTCACATGAATGAGCGTTTGTTTCATTAAATAATCTGCTTCATACCACTTTTTTTCTTCTTCAAAAAACTGTATGTCTGTATGATACAATGCCACAGAGTGAAGAAAAAGAGCGCTTATAAACAACGCACACATGACCGTAAACGGCAAAATAACACCTTGTTCATTTTTCATATGATCGAAAAGACGGGATAAACGCTTCATATACATCCCCCTTATCTGTGAATACTCGCATGCGAATGCCCGTTTGTTCTTTTTCATACGATATATGTTGAATAGATTGAAGCATAATTTCATGACCGGTAGCATTTACACGCCGACGAATGATCGTTCCATACTTTTCGTACGTCACACGCTCACCCGTCCATTTATCGAATTGAATCGTTGTCCCGTATATCCGAACGTCTTTTGATTCCCTTAGTTCCATTTTTGCTTGTTGAATAAAAACAAGCCATTCAAAATAGTGAAAGTTCCCGCGTTTTGCTGTATAGTTCAACGATAAATGAAATGCTGTTGCCAATAAAGATAAAATGATTAAAAAGGCGGTAAGCGACATCAATACTTCAATTAACGTAAAGCCTTTTTCTGTTCGAATCATTGCAACAATGGCTCACATCTTTCCTTCGTTCTTTTTAGCCAATCTTCCCAACGAACGCATCGCTCATTCGATCGCATAAATAATGAAAATGTGCGTTTTCCCCGAACAACGACCGTTTCGTTTACACGATGTTCATTCATCATTGCCTCATATAAAATTTCATTCGCAATCGTCTCTATTTTTTTGTTTTCCCGTTCTATAACAACAATTGTCCAATGAGCGAGTAACATAGCGATTAAACCGCTCCATAAACTAAGCGAAACGAGCAGTTCAACAAACGTGAAACCGTTACAATTTTTGTGCATACACTCTCCCTTTCCCTAATTGAAAAACGATTTTATATTTTTTATTTCCGTATGCAACAAGAAGCGTCCCTGCTTTATTCACATTGCCGTTCGGATAATAATAAAGTGGCGGAGATAACGTAGCCATTTGAAATTGAAAAGGGGAAGGGAAGGAACGAGCGAGGAGCTCCTTCCCAAATGTCCCTCCTTCTTTCACTTGATAACGACATGTGTCGAAATAAAATATAATCGCTACCGTCTTTTTCCGGCTCATTGCATATTGTTGGGCATATAACATATCATTTCTAAACTGTTCTAAAAAATATTGCAACTGTCGCTCAGCTAACACGTGCTGAAATGGTGGAACGGTAAACGACATGATGCTTGTTACAACAAAAAGAACGATTAACATTTCGATCAACGTAAACCCTCGTTCATTCACTTTCTAAAACGTCTCCTTCGCTCGTGATGACAATCGCTTTTCCATTTGGACAGCGGTTACTTTCAATATATTTTCCATCTACTAACTGTTGCACCGTCGGGATCGTTCCGTGCTCCATTTCATATGCTTTTACTTGGGATTGAACCATCTTTAAAAACGCTGAACATCCTTTGTTATTAATCATACTGTTATGTTTTGTCACATTTGGGATCGTAATTAAAATTAAAATGGTAATGACCATTAATACAATTAACATTTCAATTAATGTGAATCCTTTTTCATTTCTCATATACATCCCCCTCTATATATGATTTAACAGTTGAAAAATAGGCCACAACATAGCGATATACATCAAAATGACAAAAATACCGATACAACTAAGCAAAAGTGGTTGAGTAATATATACGATTTTTTTCAGACGATTTTCTAATTTTTGCAATGAAAACTGGCTATAATGGAATAATTCTTGCACTAATTCCCCATTTGACTGACCGTGCCGAATGACAAATGACAGTTCCTTTTCGTAATACTTCCGCTGCCGAATCATTTCATCTAGTTTTTCACCTGCGCATAGTTGCTGTTTCATGATTTTCGCTTCTTCCTTCAGTAATGGGAGGTGGGATTGATGCTCAAAAATTTGTAGCGCCTCATAAATAGACAGCCCTCCTTTTAGCAAGTGGCTTAATTGTAAAGAAAATACTTGCGTATGAAATGACACAATCCATGAACGGACAAGCGGGAGCTTCATAAACAAATCTACTTGCTTATGAATGGGCCATGAGCGAATGAAAAACAAATAAAACAAGCCTAAGAAAACGAACATCATGAGCACAGCAGAAAGTATACGCGGAAACCATACTGTAGCAGTAAACATGAAAGTAGAAAAAGATGAACGAGCATGAAACGAAGAAAGAAGATGAGAAAACTGGGGAGCCAATACTTGCTGAAACATGAAAAACATCATGATACAAAAACTAAAAAGAAATAACGGATAACGCAACATACGTTTCACTTGCTCAACGTAACGTGCCCTCATTTGTCCGATTTCCCCTGCTTCTATCAATCCGTGAGCAAGTTGTCCATGTTGCTCGGCAAAAAAGACATAGGCTAAAAGATGAGAATGAAATTGGATGCGAGAAAAAACTTCATGAATCGGCACACCTGATCGCAATGCTTGTACACAATCGTCCAGATCGCGTTGCTTTGCAGGAGGTTGTTGAATTTGCAAAAACTCAATCGCTTGAGCAAGCGAATACCCTTTACTAAGCAATTTACCGAGTTGAAGGAAAAACATACTTTGCTCCTGTAACGACCAATTACAACGTCGCTTCATCTAACAACCAACTTTCAATGACGCTTTCATGTAAAAAACCGAACGCAATTCCTTTTTTAATGACATCTTTTAACCGAGTGTACATATATGTCGCTTGCTCTCCTTTCGCTGCTCGCATCGCTTGTGCCAGTTCATTTCCATATAGCAGTTCATAAACAGCTGCTCGTCGAACAGGTCGATACTGTCGACAAAAAGGTGAGCATTCTCCTTCACAAAACGGACATTTCAATTGTACAAGACGTTGCGCTGTTACAGCGACTAATGTTTGGGCCATTTCTTGAAATGGCACACCAAACTCAAGAAGGCGATAAATAGCACCAACCGCATCTTTCGTATGCATAGTTGTTAACACGAGATGTCCTGTTAACGAGGCGCGAACGGCAATTCGCGCAGTCTCCGCATCACGAATTTCCCCAACCATAATGACATCTGGGTCATGGCGGAGAATCGCTTTTAACCCTGCTGCATACGTAATACCAGCTTTTTCGTTTACTTGCACTTGCAATACATCTTCCGCCCGCTTTTCAACCGGATCTTCTAGCGTGATAACATTTCGTTGAAAATGGTGACGACATACGTTTAACAAACTGTATAGCGTTGTCGTTTTTCCGGATCCAGTCGGTCCTGTAAAAATAATAAGCCCATGAGAATAGTTTAATAAGGCGAGCAACTTTTTTGCCATTGAAGGGAAGAGCGCGAGTTGTTTCAGCGGAAGAAATGAATGTAACGGGAGCAAACGGATAACTAAGCTTTCGTCATAGATGGTAGGCAACGTTGATAACCGAAGATGTACAGTCGTGTGGGCAAGGTTCATTTCCATCGCTCCGCTTTGCGGACGACGACGTTCTCCAATATCCATATCAGCGAGAAATTTAAAGTGTGCAAGCAAACGTTCACACGTCTGTTTCGATAACACATTTTTCGTAACGAGCATCCCTCCTAAGCGGAATTGCACGAGCGCATCTTGTTTGCGCGGAACGATATGAATGTCGGAAGCTTGAAGCATATAAGCTTCTTCAATTAAGCGATCAGCTAACTGTTCAATTGCCTGCAACGTCATCCCCCTTTCTCTATTTTTTCGCCTTCATTATTCAACATGTTTCGTCAAATTCCTTCTTCATTCGTAAAAAATTCAAAAAAATATTCACCCATGTGCGGGTGAACGTCATGAAACACATACGCGACGATATTTTTTTGCGATGTTTTTTAACGCTGAAGGGTTATAGCCAACAACGAGCCGTTTGCCATCTGTGATGATTGGACGGCGAAGGAGACGGGGTTCTTTCACAAGCAGCTCAACGACTTTCGATAACGGCCACTCTTCAACATTTTCAACAAGTTGCTTAAACGATTGACTGCGCGTTGCTAAAATTTCATCGATTCCTTCCGTCGTTAATGACAATAAGTGCAACAATTCTTCATAGGTCGGTGTTTCACGAAACAAATGACGCTCACGAAATTCAATATTGTTGGCGCATAACCACTTTTTTGTCTTTCGACACGATGTACAACTCGGGTGCATATATACAGTCAGCATGACAACACACTCCTCTCTCCACTCATGTTATACATATTGTATAATGTTTGTTTAATATTTGTACAGAAATTTGTTTTAAAACTTTGTGAACGTTACAAAAAGATAGGGAAAAAGGCCTATATATGCATTTCCATTGTGGAAATACATGTATTATAATGTAAATGAATGAACATATAGGAGTGAGACATAATGGACCAAGTATTAAAAATCACAAGCGTCCTTGCCGATCCGACTCGTTACGAAATTTATCAGTATATTGCTAGAAAACATCAAGAAGTAACTGTCCAAGAAATTGCTGATGCTTTTCATATTCATCCGAACGTCGCTCGTCTTCATTTAACAAAACTTGAAGATGTCAATATGCTTGTATCCGAAACGAAAAAAACAGGAAAAGGCGGCAGGCCGAGCAGGCTATACCGTCTATCTGATGATGTCATTCAGCTTCATTTTCCGTTTCGCGACTACCAGCTGCTATCAAAAATTGCGATCCATGCGATGATGAAACTCGGAGAAGCAGGGAAACAAGCGTTGTATGAAACAGGAAAGTTATTCGGTCAAGAACTTGTACAACAACACGTTCAATCAATGCAAACGCTTGACCAGTTAAGTGTGGAAGAAAAAATGAACATTTTACAAAAAGCGGCCGAAGCAGCAGGATTTTATCCGACGTTCCATTATAGCGAAAATCAAGGGAAAATTTATTTTGAAATTTTCAACTGTCCGTTTAAAGAACTTGCATTTGCACATCCGGATTCCGTCTGTTATATGCATAACGCCTTTTTAAAAGGGATGTTAGAAGTATTGTTTACAAACGCTGAACTAGTCACAGAAGAAATTATGCCATCAGGCTGTAATTCATGTACGTATCAAGCCATCCTAGAAAAATAGAACGTTTACACAACCATTTCAAGTACATTATAATAAGTAAGGGAAACGGTCAGAAAAGGAGGGATACATATGGATCGTATGTTCCGCGTCTTGTCATTTTGGACAGGAATTTTTGCTGTCATGTTTTATCTTGGCCATATGCATACAACGTCATTATTGTTCCTCGGCCAAACAGGATTCTTTCTTTTGTTAAGCTACTTAAAATTAACAGAAAGAATGTATATTTACATTTTCGGTGCGTATTTAACGGTCTTTTTTGCCGGATTTACGTACTGGACGACGTTTATGATGGTCCCTGGCGTGGGCGAATAAAAAGCGATGAGTGCACCTCATCGCTTTTTTATGTAAAAATTGGAACATTCATCTTCTTTTGTTGAACCATCACTTGAAATGCTCTTCCAATATCGCCCATAACGAGTGAGCGAATGGCGCGGTTGTGTCGACTTTGCTCAGAAAACGGATTCGGATCATGATGTTCAATGAGTTCATTCAAAATACCTGCCTGCAATAAAAACTCATCTTGACGCCATAAATGAGTAAATGACCAGCCTGCTTGTTCCCCATAAAAACGTAACGCATCCCACTGAATATGCGTCGTGAGATCCATTTCTCCCGGATAACGAAGCGGATCATCAATAAGCTGATGGCGATAATAACCACGTAAACTGCCCTGTTTTCGTGCTGGATGTTTCCACTCTTCATCAGTGTACCCATAATCAACTGTAAAAATGATCGCCTCATCAATCGCTTGATTAAGCTGAAAAATAAAATTTTTCATCGCTAACGGGATTTCAAATCGTTGCCCGTCAACGAGCTGAATGTTCCGCTCAACGATATATTCAACAATTTCTTCGTTTTCAAGCGGAGCGCACTGTTCAACAAGCTGATCGCCTTCTACTGCAACAAAACATTCAAATATTTGACCGTTCCGTTTTTCAATGACATGAACAGGAAAAGCATCAAATAATTCATTGCTAAATACGATGCCGGAGAAAGCGGAAGAAAGCTCAGCAAAACTCGAAACAATATGTACGTGATCAATCAATGGAGCGAGTGTTTCCGCTTGTTTTTCTCGATGATACGAACTTGTCTCAACGATCGTATATTTGCCTTTTTCAAACGTGTCTGGCGATTGGCGCTTCCACTGTTCTAAAACGGCATAAGCAAATCGACCTGTCCCTCCACCGATTTCACATATAAATGGCGGAACATCATATGTTTCTATTAAACGAATAAATACGCTCGCGAATACATGCCCAATAATATGTCCGACGTTGCTCGTTGTAATAAAATCTCCTGCACGTCCGATTTTTTCTTTTCGTTGCATATAATATCCGTATTGTTCATCATACAACGCTAACTTCATGTAATCTGCGTATGACAAACGTTGATTTCTCATTTTTTCTAACATTTTTTTATCTGCACCCTTTTTCACTATTGACATAGTGTTTAATTTGTTATATTGTTAAGTTAGTAGCTTAACTATATCCCCTCCCATTATAGGAATAAAAACATCCCCCAAACCCCCTTCTCTGTATGGAGAAGGGAATTTTTTTTGCCTAAAAACCGTTTAAAAACGGATTTGTATCCATCTCTGCTCCGATCGTTGTTTCTGGACCATGACCGCATAACACAACCGTTTCTTCAGGAAGAACAAGGAGCTGACGATGTATGCTTTGCAACAGCTGTTCGTAATTTCCTCCTGGTAAATCGGTGCGACCGATGCTTCCTGCAAATAATACGTCTCCTGACACGATCGCTTGAGCATCTTCTACGTAGTACGATACACTACCTGGTGAATGTCCCGGTGTTTCAAGCACTTGAAGCGAGAAATCACCAATCGTCAACGTTTTCTCTTCTTCAAGCAACACGTCAGCTTCGTTTACAATGATCGTTTCTCCCATAAATAATAAAGAGCCATTTTTCATTGGATCTGTGAGCCAATGTTGTTCTTTTTTATGTACATATACAGGAATCGACCATTGGTTTCTTACATCGTCCACAGCTCCAATATGATCAAAATGAGCATGTGTAAGCAACACAGCTAACGGTGTCCAACGGTTTTCCAAAATATGTTTAATTAATTTTTCTCCTTCGCTACCTGGATCAAAAATTAAACACGTCCCATTTTCATGAACGAGCACATACGCATTTGTTTGCAATGGACCTAAAGGAATTCGCTCCCACTTCATCTCATTTCCCCGCTTTCTGTATATTCTATCCTCATTGTACACGAACAACATACGTTTTGCACCTCGACAAACGTAACAAAAACGTTTACAATGAAAAAGGAATAATCGGTGTACATAAGGAGGGGAAGTTATGCCAACAGGAATTATTTTAGTCGTGATTTTTACGTTAGTCACATTGCTCGCTGCTTACGGTGTGATCCGTTCGTTGCGCGAGAAAAATTTCCTCGGCGTATTGCTCGGGATCGGAACAGTTGCCGTATTCGGTTGGTTTACAATTATGACTGTTATTCATCACGGATATCCAGTTGCCCATTAAAAAGACGCCAACGTATCGGCGTCTTTTTACGTACGAGCAAGGGCGGTCATAAAAATACCGATGCTTTCATTGTAAATAGAATGAAACTGAGAAAACGGAAGCGGATTTACCCCTTCACCAAGCTCAATTGTATACCCACATCGCTTCCAATTGAAAATAAACCAATCGCGATATCCTGCATGGCTGTCAATATAACGAACAGGTACATACCCACTCCACTTCGCAAATTCATTCACTTCTTCTTCCGCTTCGGGTGGCTCACATTGTTCATATCCCCAATAAATTTCTTTTCCTTGCGTATGAAAAGCTAGTACTTTAAAAAAGTCACGCTCCATTGTCAATGTTGCCATCGCTTGCACTTCCGGTTCTGTTAATGGAGAAAAACCAGGAAAATCGCGAGGAGCGGGGGCTTTTGGAACTTTTCTTTCTTTCTCTACTTCCCATTTCGCAGGAAATTGATTGTTTAAATCTATCCCCCGAATGTTTGCTTTCCATTGTGAAAAATCTTCGCTTCCTTCGTTTATGTTTAATACCTCCTCTTCATAATGTTGAGCCGCTTTCCTTCCATGTAACACAAGATCGACCCCATCTGGATTGACCATCGGCACAACTGATAACGTCGTTTTTTTATACAATGGTTGTACATCGTATCCAAACAGATGTTGCTTATCCTTCAATGCTTGCACATAGTCGCGCACAAACGCCATCACAACTGCTGATGTAATCCATTCATTCGCATGAAACGACGCGTTCATGTGCACATATGTTTCTCCTTCGCCAATTTGCAATTCAATGATCGGTTTATTTAGCACACTTCGTCCAATTTCATGTATACGAACAATCGAATGATGTTGCAGTTGTTCGATATCACGCATCAATGTCGAAAAGTCGTACATCGCTCTCTCCCCCTTGTTACATTGTATGAACGGTACTTTTGTCCGTATGTATAGATAAAAAAAGCTAGCCCTATCTTAAGAGCTAGCTTATTGTTTATTTTCTTGTTGTTTATTGTAGAAGCGCAACAAGTCACCATATACAATTTTGTCAGAGTAATCGAGCTCTTGTCGCGCCTTCTCCATATACGGCTCGCAATAAGATACATCGACTTCTGTTCCTGTTTTTTTATCGTAACATGCGTTTTTCGTATATACATAATCTTTTGTCACAAAACTACCGTCACGAAGAACGACGAAATCAAGTTTATCTTTTGAGAATAAATCTTCACCAAAATGAATTTGATTGCGTGTATCAATGCCTAGCAAATGAAGCAATGTCGGCTTCACATCAATTTGTCCAGACACTTTTGAAATCACTTTCGGCTTTTTATCTGTCACACCTGGAATATGGATGATCAACGGAACACGTTGTAATTGAACGTGATCAAATGGCGTAATTTCATCCTTCCCTAAATATTGAGCCATCGCTTTATTATGGTTTTCCGAAATGCCGTAATGGTCGCCGTAAAGGATGATGATAGAATTTTCATACAATCCTTCTTTTTTCAGCTTCTCAATAAATACTTTTAACGCCTCATCCATATACCGAACCGTTGGGAAATAACGGTTTAACGTTCGGCTATTTGATGTGTACTCTGGAACCATTTTATCTTCTTCCCCTAATTCAAACGGGAAGTGGTTCGTTAATGTAATAAACTTTGTATAAAATGGTTGTGGCAACGTTTTTAAATGCTCGACAGATTGTTCAAAAAACGGAATATCTTTCAAACCCCAACCAACTGAATTTTCTTCCGTAATGTGATAGTCCGTCATCGAGAAGAAACGATCATACTTCATTGATTGATACATCACATCACGATTCCAGAAACTTTTATTATTCGCATGAAATACGGCTGAATAGTAACCGTAGTTTTTCAATATTTCTGGCGTCGCGTTATACTCATTTGTCGCATGTGTGAAAAAGACAGCACCACGACCAAGTGGGTATAACGAGTTTTCAATAATAAACTCAGCATCAGATGTTTTTCCTTGTCCTGTTTGATGATAGAAATTATCAAAGTAATAACTTTGTTTAATAAAGTCATTTAAAAACGGCGTAATTTCTTGTCCATTTACAGTGTTGTTAATGACAAAACTTTGTAACGACTCCATCGAAACGATGATGACGTTGCGACCTTTTGCAATACCGAACAATTGTTTATTCGGTGCTTTTTCGTTGGCATTAATGTAGTTTTGAATATCTGCTAATTCGCTACTATCCGCTAATGCACGTTGCGCTTTTGAACGCGACTGCAAAATAATATCATACACATGGTAGTTGTATATCCCTAAGTTTTTAATTAACATTTCACGGTCAAACGTACGCGTTAATAATTCTGGGCGCTCTGTTTCCGCTAATCCTAGGTTAAACAACGCAAGTGCCACGGTCGCAATAAAATATGTGCGGCGGAATCGTTTTGTCGCAGGCACATACTGTGCAATGGACACTTTTTTATACGCCATCCAAGCAAGCAACACAACGTCGAGGAAAAAGAACATGTCAGAAACGTTCATTAATTCAAATACACTATTTCCTAAGTCGCCCATGTTGTTCGTTTGGAACAGCACAGGAATGGTAATAAAGTCGCTAAAGAAGCGGTAAAACATGACGTTCGCATACAAAACGAATGAAACAATGAAACTTGTAATTACAATATAGCGATTCCGTCGTTTTTCGCTCATAAATAAAGCAAGCCCAAAAATAAATAACAGGAAGCTTAATGGACTAATAAATAAAATGAACTCCTGCTTCCATGAATCAATTTTTATATCAAAACTATTTTTATAAACTAAATACGTCTTTAACCATAAAAGCAATACCGTTAAAAGAACGAAACGGTAATTTTTCATATGTTCTCCCTCCTTTAATCCACTCACATCCGATGCTTATTCTATGCTGCATGAGGAACACCCGTTTTTTTACATTTTTTTATCTTAACCAAAGACAATATTAATACTTTCTTAACAAAAAAGCAACTGTTTCTTAAACGATAAACGATATAATAGAAAAGTCGCGCATCCACATATGACTGTTTTACACTTTTTCTCATAAAAATGCAAGACGTTTTTTACCGACAAATTTTCGACAAAAAAACAGACGATTTTCTCGTCTGCTTTTACAATATATTTGTTTTTACTAGCCATGCCCCGCCAATCACGCCCGCATCGTTTCCAAGCGTAGCAATGACGATGTCGGCAGCCTCAGCGACACGCGGAAACGCAAAACGTTTAAAATGGCGAGCAACCGTTTGCGCCAACAAATCTCCTGCTTTGGAAACACCGCCACCAATGACAATTTTCTCTGGATTTAAACCGTTTGCTAAGTTAGCAAGTGCTAAGCCGAGATGAAATGTCACTTCATCAACGATTTGTAGCGCGAATGCATCGTTTTCTTTCGCTGCATCAAACACATCTTTTGCTGTAATGGCTCCTGCTTCCTGCCATATGTCGCGTAAACGGCTTTGTCCGTCCGTTTGTTTCAATCGTTCTGTCGCAATGCGGACGATGCCTGTGGCTGAAGCGATCGTCTCTAAACATCCTGTTTTGCCGCAATTACAAGGTGCTCCCCCTTCAGGAATGGAAGTGATATGACCAATTTCCCCACCAGCACCGTTTGTGCCATGAACAATTTGACCGTTTACGATCACACCGCCTCCAACACCTGTGCCGAGCGTAACGAGAATTAAATTTCTCGCGCCATCGCCCGCTCCTTTCCACATTTCTCCGATTGCTGCAATGTTGGCATCGTTATCAACGACGACAGGAAGTCCTGTTTCCATTTCTAATCGATCTTTGAGAGGGAAGTTTTTCCAACCTAAATTTACTGCTTCATAAATGTCTCCTGTCGCCATATTGACTGGCCCCGGTGCACCGATGCCAATACCGACAAGACGTTCTTTTGATTCATCTAATTCGCGCAACTTTTCATCAATCGCTTTTGCAATATGTGTTGTAATATGTTTCCCTTGTTCCGATTTATCTGTAGGAATTTCCCACTTACAAATGATTTCCCCATACATATTGACGAACGCTAATTTTACCGTCGTTCCACCTAAATCTACACCGACTAACCATTGTTCCATTGTTCTTTCATCCCTTTTTCTCTTTTTTCTCGTTCAATTTGCGCTTCATGGCGCAAAATGAGAAGCGCCATTTGGTAATCTTTCACGTCGATGAGCTGCGCTTGAAATAATTCTTTCACTTCTTCTTCCATCAACTCTAAATCAGCAAGGCGATCACCGACGTAAATGATCGTTCCATATTTTTTTAACAACTGTTGCACATCATATACAGATTTCATTTTCTTCACCTATACGTATAAGCGTTTTCAATCCACATATTCTAAATGTATAAGGAAAACAAAAGGTCGTCAAGAACTGAACAATGAGTTTGCGATATTTTTCACATTTTTACCGGTCTGGATCTTTCGGATGTAAGACAGTTGGACGACGATTTTTTAACGGAATTGGTGAGCGAATAAGTACATCGCGCATTCCGCGATACGAAAATGGAATAAACGGCCATAAATACGGAACACCGAACGATTGCATGCGCGCAAGCATCATTAACCATACAGTAATTCCAACGACATAGCCAATGACGCCAAATAGTGCTGTGACAACGAGCAACGCAAGGCGAACGAGCCGATTCGCTAATCCAAGCTCATAACTCGGTGTTGCAAACGTCCCAATGGTAGCCATCGCAAAATATAAAATGACTTCGTTAGAAAACAAGCCAACTTCCACTGCAATTCCACCAATCATTAACGCAGCAACGAGTCCAAGCGCCGTAGCTAAGGCAGATGGAGTGTGAATAGCTGCCATCCGCAACATATCTAGTCCAAATTCGATGAGCAATATTTGTCCAAACAACGGAATGTTTCCTTCACTTGATTTTGCAACGAACGATAAAGCGTGTGGAACGAGTTGTGGCGTTTTCATCCACATATACCAAAGCGGCAATAAAAAAATGGAGAGCCATACCGCAAGAAAACGAACGAAGCGCAAATACGCGCCAACAATCGGCTTATTTCTGTATTCTTCCGCATGTTGTAAATGATGCCAAAACGTTGCTGGTGTAATTAATACACTCGGAGATCCATCAACAAAAATAAGCACGTGCCCTTCATATAAATGAGCAGCAGCCGTATCTGGCCTTTCTGTATATCGAACGACAGGATACGGATTGAAGTGCCTTCCCGAAATAAATTCCTCCACCGTTTTTTCTCCCATCGGCAAACCGTCTGTATCAATTTTCGCTAATGATTGTTTTACTTCTTCAACAATCGTCGAATTTGCAATATCTTCAATATAACAAACACATACATCTGTTTTTGAACGGCGGCCAATTTGCATATATTCCATCCGTAATGAACGGTCGCGTACTCGTCGTCTCGTTAATGCTGTGTTAAATACAATGGTTTCCACGTATCCATCACGTGCCCCCCGAACGACACGTTCCATATCTGGTTCTTGCGGTCCGCGTACTGGATATGTGCGTGCATCAATTAAAATTGCCTTTGCCATCCCATCTACGAACAAAGCTGTCGGTCCTGCAAGCACGCCATCGATGACTCGCTCGAAATTATCTGTTTCATCCAATTCAACATATGGAAGATGCGTTCTTAATAACTTATTTAACGGTTGCTCATCTAACGCCCCAGCCGGTAATTCAGATAACAATTTCATTAAGTAATGGAGAATATCATCTTTGACAAATCCGTCAATCATAAATAATGCCATATCTTTTCCAGCATAATGCACATCTAAATAAATGACGTCAAAACTTTTCCCTACCCCAAGCTTTTCTTTCATATATGAAACGTTTTCTGAAAGACGTGAAGATACTTGATTCACTTCAATCACCTACCTTACATTTACTACCATCCATCTTTGACATATCGCCAGTCATTCATACATATTTCCTTTTATGCACACATACATTTTTTATAAATGTAAGCTTGACCGGAGGAATGAGATGAAACGTCTATTATCACTTTTTATATTGCTGTTTGTGTTTGTCGTTATCATCCAAAAGTTTGAGCGACCAGCTCGTGAGACGATTATGTTTTTTCCGATCGACCCGACTGTTCGCTTTACACAGGCTCAAACGAAATTATCGTTGCACCCAAAAAAGAAAGAAACACGCTACATCATCGATTGGATCGTCACTTCATCGCTCGATCGAACCGCTTACTTACGACAAGATATTTCTTTGTTATTTGCTAATGGGCGGCTTATTGCTATCCAATCGAAATGGAAAGAAAACGGAAAAAAACTTATTCAACAAAAACAGCTCGAACAAAAAGGAAGTCGATTATTTCAAGCTATTTCATACCATCAAGGAGAGTTGCATAACGGCGATGATATTCGAAGTAGTCAAAAAATGAGCGGAGATGTATTGTATGTGATAGACTCATCCTTTGCCCCGCTTCAATCGTTTCGCAAGCCAGCGACAAACGAACAAAAAAAATGGGCAAGCGCGTTAAATAAACAAACACAAGCTATTGTCAACAAAGCTGCTAACCAAATGGCAACCATCTTGTCAAAGGACAATTATTACCATTTGTACTTAACCGAGCTTGTTCAATATAATGAACAGCCATTTATGGATTTAACGACAAATGAAACAGAGACGATGATCGGAAACTTATGGGAAGGACTATACAAAAATTATTTTTTAGGCATAAAAAAACAGAACGGTTCGATGGAATCCCCGATCGGCAGCACCGTTCCGCTTATTTTAATTAAAAAAGATTACAGCCAGCTGTTTGTCGTGACAGAAACAGCAGATGGAGAACTGATCATATTAAAGCAATTGCTCGATTTCAAACAATAATTGTTTATATTGTTCATCGTCTGGATGAATGTGCAATGCACGTTCTACTGCTTGTTTTGCTTTTTCGTAATTTTTTTCTTCTGCATACAATAACGCTAAATAATAAAATGCTTCATGAAAACGGTCGTTTTTTTCAATGGCAGCATATAAATACTGTTTCGCAGCATCGTAATCTTTTTGTTGAATACGAATATACGCACGTAAAAAATCTGCTTTATATGCTTGCGCATCTCGTTCATTGATGATTGTCAACATTTGTTCGGCTTGACCGTATTCCTGTTCATCGATGTACTGCTTTGACAACGCAAGAATGAGTTGCGCTTGATCTGCTGGCGATCGTTGAAAGCCAATATATAAACAAATTGCCGTAACGACCGCTGTGAACAAAGCAGCCAACCATTGTCCAAGACGGGCGCGCTCTTTCGGGAGATGGACAATGCTTGCAGCTAAAAATCCACCGATTAAGCCACCAATATGGCCGGCATTATCAATATTTGGAACAACGAGACCAAACGCTAAATTAACTCCAATGACCGTCAATACATTCATGCCGATTGTTCGAAAAAACAGATGTGGATGCGCTTTCCCGAAATATAGCAAAGCCCCAAAGCATCCGAAAATCGCCCCAGACGCTCCTGCAGATACAGACGGCGAAAATAAAAAGCTAGCGAGCGAACCTGAAAAACCAGCAAAAAGATAAATGGCTAAAAAGCGAAACGAACCGTACAATTTTTCAACAAGCGGGCCTAAATAATATAGTGCAAACGTATTCATAAGCAGATGTACAAAACCGATATGCAAAACGATCGGAGTGAAAAAGCGCCACCACTCCCCTTGTAAAATGAGTGGGTTAAATTTCGCACCGTATTCAATAAGTGTCAACGTATTTGTACTTCCACCGTTCCATTCTAAAACAAAAAACATCACAATTTGCAAGGCGATAAATACGTATGTAAATCTCGCTTTTCCACGTTCAAATATGCGCCGTTCATTTTCATACAATCGCTCAGCAAACGACAACACGTGTTGTTTAAATGCTTGTAATTCGTGTTGTAACATCGGAGAATCATCAGGTACATATACTTTCAATGATTGATGAAACAACATGTTTAGTTCACGTAGTACGGCATACATATTGTTTATATGCATCACAAATGTTTTCATATGTACTCGTTCAGTCGTTAACGGGCGATGAACGTACAGTTCCCAATCGTCAACAGGAGGGTACATCATGACATATATGTTAACAACTTGAAGATGACGGCGAAATTGTCGCCTCCGCCATTCATCAACGGCAGTCATGGCGCGTTGCATATCATTTTTTAACGATACGCCCCAATCGATGTCCGTACGAACGAGACGAACGATTGGGGCTTTTCTTTCACGCGTAGATTGCAACCAAACTTCCCGTTCATCAGGCGATAAATACACGATTTCATAGTTCGCCCGCAAAAATTGAAACGTCATTTGCCAATATACAAAATCAAAGCGAATGCTCAACCTTCCCTCTCCCTTCGCTATCATACCCTTCTTTTACCACACTCTTTTACAAAGCGCAACTATTTGTACTTTTGTAAAAACAATGTTGGTACAAGACGTTGGCGAATAAACGGAATAGACATTCCCCATTGAACTACTCGCTTTTGAACTGCTTCCCGTTTCAAAATTTCATTCAATAGCCGATAGCGAAACCGATAAAGAACAAGCACTACAGCTAAGGTCGCGATCAATGTTTTTCCATTCAATATGATCACCCTCCTCCTCATGTTTACCGTTCCCTTTTCTCACTAAAATTATAAAAAGGCTGCCTCGTTATGAGACAACCTATTGCAACCCAACGCGTTTCATTACATCTTTTAACACCGTTGCAGAATGAGTAAATTTTTCTTTTTCTTCTTCATTCAATTGCAATTCGACGACTTCACGAATCCCGTTACGGTTTACGATCGCTGGTACGCCAATGTACATATCGTTTTGACCATATTGTCCTTCTAAGTAAGCCGAAACAGTAAGCACGCTATTTTCGTTTTGTAAAATTGCTTTTGTTAAACGAACAAGTCCCATGGCAATACCGTAATATGTTGCACCTTTTCGTTCAATAATTTGATACGCTGCATCTCGCACGTTCACAAAAATGTTGTCTAAATCTTCCTGTTTATATTGTGGTTTTTCTTTCATCATATCAGCAATTGGGCGGCAGCCGATAAACGCATGGCTCCAAACCGGCAATTCCGTATCACCATGTTCTCCAATGATATAAGCATGTACGTTACGTGTATCGACATCGAAATATTCCCCTAACAAATAACGGAAACGAGCTGTATCTAAAATCGTTCCTGAACCGATGACGCGCTCTTTCGGTAAGCCAGAGAACTTCCATGTTGCATATGTTAAAATGTCAACTGGATTTGTTGCAACGAGGAAAATCCCATTAAATCCACTCGCCATGACTTGATCAATAATGTTTTTGAAAATTTTCGTGTTTTTCTCCACTAAATCTAATCGTGTTTCTCCCGGTTTTTGATTTGCCCCTGCTGTTAACACAACAATGTCTGCATCTTTGCAGTCTTCATAATTCCCGAACCAAATTTTTGTTGGCGATGGGGCAAACGGCATACCGTGGTTTAAGTCCATCGCATCCCCTTCAGATTTTTCTTTATTAATGTCAATAAGAACGAGTTCTTCTGTCACCCCTTGGTTTAAAAGGGCAAACGCATAACTTGAACCGACAAAACCTGTCCCGACTAAAACAACACGATTTACTTTATTTGACATGTTCCTTCCACCTTTCGTATATGTCATTTTACAATATGTGCATTGTTTATCTGTTTCACACTTACATTGTACACTGTTTCACAAAGTTTATGGGGCATGAATTATTAACATTTTGTTAATTTTTTCTCCTGTATAATATGAAAACGCTTATGCTGTTTTATAATTCGCTTTCACAAATGATTATTCCTTCATTCGTAATCATCTTTTGAACAGGAATATCGTGTTGTTCAATCGGCAACGTAGAAACGATTTGACAATCATATGCAAGTGAAAGGGTGTCATTAGGAAAATCGACTAAATAACGATCATAATATCCTCCACCGTAGCCAAGACGATACCCGCCTCGAACGAAAGCAAGGCCTGGAACGAATAGCAAATCGATTTCATGTTTTTGTACTTCTTTCGTTTCTTCTACAATCGGTTCATATAAATCAAAAAAAGTGCGTTCTATTTGTTGAAAACAATCAATTTTTCGAAACGTCATTTGTTTTGTTGTTACATTGCATTTCGGAATCGCAACTTTCTTCCCTTCTTGCCACGCTCGTTCAATAATACAAATCGTGTCTACTTCGATTTGTCTTGAAATCGTTATACCGATCATGTGTGCCTTTTGCCAACCATGTTGTTGAAATAATATGTCGTGAATGACGTTCTCTTTTTTCTTCCGCTCTTCTTTTGTCATATGTAAGAGACGTTGTTTCATTTGTTGTCGTAATTGTTTCTTCTCCATTATCCTTCCCCCTATTTCATAAAAAAATAAGCAGCAGGAAAAAAATCCTACTGCTTACTTCGTTTCACGATGAACTGTTGCTTTTTTGTCTCGTGGGCAATATTTTTTCAATTCAAGGCGCTCTGCGTTATTGCGCTTATTTTTTGTTGAAATATAGTTGCGTTCGCCGCATTCTGTGCATGCTAACGTAATATTTACACGCATCGTTCTTTCCCTCCAAACAAAAGTATTATAATCACACCTTTCCATCATATCATTTTTCTTAAACAATTTCCATATGAATTTTATACGTTTTGATATTGCCGAATTTTCTTTATATAGTATTTTGTATATTCTTTTGCTTTTTGAGCATTTGTCGCTTGGGAATAAATCGTTAACGTCGGTTCATCTACCTTTGGTAAAATGAGTGTCCATGCCCCATCTTCATGATACACTTTTATGCCATCTGTAAAATCAACATGTTTGTCATAACATTCTTCTAACAATTTGCGCATGACAGCTGCTCGTTCATGCCATGGGCAATAAACATCGCGACATGATAAATGAATCGTTGGGATGGACGAAACAACGGCTCGAAGCGAACAACGTTCAATAGCTAACAAATGGAACAGTTGTACACACGCATACAGTCCATCAAAATAAAAATGAAACGGCTCATGGTGATGGGCAAACAAAAAATCTCGTCTTGCATCTTTGACATACACAATGTCCCCATATAAACGTTCCGCTAATGTATGCAACATCGATGGGGCCCAAGAGGGAACAGCGACTTTTTTCGTTTCACTAAATAAAAGCGATACTAATACGTGCAATGAAATGACTTCCTCATTCGTCAATGCCGTTCCTTGTCCGTCAAAAATTCGAAAACGTTCGCCTGAACGATCAAATACGATCCCAAAATGAGCGTGCTCACGTTTAATTTGCTTGCGAATATGCTCGTCGTCTTGATGATCTGTCCAAACGACTTGAATGGCAAACGACTGAAGTGTATGTTCAATGATTTCCCGCAGTAAAGGCGAGCTACAAACGACTACTTTCCATTGTTCCGATGACGAAAAAGGAATCCATTGTCGTAAGGCACGAACGTACAATTCGTCTTTTTCTTTTTGTTTCATCGCTTCACCGATTTGTGTCAATGACACATAACAAGCATGTTCATGCTTCATTTGTTGCTCAATAGCTCGTTCCATCGCTCGATCGATCGGGTAGCCATATCCGTCATAGATGTCAACAATCGCTTCATCATGTTCATTCATCGTAATAAATACACCGCCATGATACTGTTTATGAGGAACAATATAACGAAAAGCTGGCAAATATCCACCTTTATATATGTTTGTATGCATGCCATACATGTGTAAACATTCGGCAAATAGCATACCCATTGCTCTCGAAAATGGATGGCCGTCAAAGCCGATTAATATGCGACTATCCTTTTCATATAGGCTACTGTACGCGGAAGCAAGCCTCGTTATAAATAGCGGATGGGCATCAATATATGCCCGCATTTTTATTCCTTGTTCACTGAACAACGTTTTCGTATGTTGTTCCCCCCATACAATCGAATGTTTCACTTTCGTTTTTTCGGCAATTGTTTTATTCGGCCAAATTTTCACTCCATGTTGCACTTTCACTTTATTTTCTAATTTACATTTTGCTCCGATGACCGCATAATCAAATATTTCATTTTTTTTGCCGATGTATACATCATTAGCAACGATCGCCCCGCGTAATTCACTATGTTGATCAACATATACGTCAGGCCAAACAATCGATCGTTTTAACGATGCATGTTTACTGATCACTGAACGTGGGCCGATGACCGTGTAAGGTCCAACCGTTGCGTAGTCATCAATACGTACATCATCTCCGATCATAATCGGTCCTTCTAATTTAACCCCTTGCGCAATCTTAACCCCTTTACCAACCCATATAGCAGGGGCAATTTCTTTATAGTGAGAAGGAACGAAACGTTCATTCAGTAAATCGATATGTGTTTGATGATATTGCTCAATGACGCCAATATCGGACCAATATCCATCTGCTTGCCATCCGTATATCGGATATTCGTGTTGAACGAGATATGGAAAAAGATGTTGACTAAAATCGTAAGGTGGATGTTGTGGCATATAATCAAAAATAGTTGGGTGACAAATGTAAATGCCTGTATTCACTAAATCGGTACATACTTCATTCCATTTTGGTTTTTCTACAAAATGAATAATTTTCCCGTGTCGATCTGTTACAATTCCACCATATGAAAGAGGAGTCGCTTCGTGGTGCATAAGAACGGTAACTAATGATTGTTTGGAGAAATGAAAATCGATCGCTTGCTGTAAATCGATCGTCGTCAACGTATCTGCGCTGATGACGACAAACGTATCGTCTAAAAACGACTGCGCATGTTTTACACTTCCTGCCGTCCCAAGCGGCGTCGCCTCTTCAAAATAATGAAGATGCACACCAAACCGCTGTCCATCCCCGAAATATTCAATAATTTCGTCACTTAAATATTCAACAGTTACAGCAATATGTGTAATACCATATTGTTTTAACCACTCAATACTATACTCCATCACAGGTTTATTCATAATCGGTACGACCGGCTTCGGGACATGGCAAGTTAACGGACGTAACCGCGTTCCTCTTCCCCCTGCCATAATAACCGCTTTCACAACATATCCCCCCCAAGTGAAAGCACACTTTTTTCTATCATATCATGACAGCTACTTGCGGACAATAGATGAAAATTGTCGATTTAACACGAAAATGATGCATGATCGCTGCATTCCTATGTATAATAAAGTGGGGTGAAAAACATGATCGAATATACATTTGTTGGACTCGTTTCTTTTGCTATCATACTATTGCTCATTTCTTTCTTCCAAAAAGATCCCGTCAAAGAAGTAGAAGAACAAGTAGAACAGCTAACATTATCGACGATGCAACAATTATACGAAGTAAAAAAGCGAGTGAAAGCACTTGAAGAAGAGTTGCTTGTCGGAATCGAGCCATTTTCGAATGAAGAGCAAATTGCTCACTTATATAAACAAGGGTGGACAAAAGAGCAAATTGCTCGTAAGCTTAACATGCCGATAGATGAAGTGAATATAATGATCGCGAGGAATGAACGATGAAACGGACAACGCGTGCCTTTGCGGGTGGGATATTGTTTGCTACAACGATAATCGCTACAATTTACTATACAAATCATAACGAATCAAAAAATAATACCGTAAGCGAAAAACAATATGAACAGCTCGTTGCTGAACGAAACGAACTAGCGAATGCACTAGAAAAATTAAAAAAAGAAACGAAAAAAACGACACCACCTCAAAAAGAAACGTACATTTATACGTTAACAATCGCTAAGGGAGAAGCAAGTCGTGACATTGCAGAGCGTCTACAACAAGCGCATATTATTGATGACGCCCAGTCGTTTTTAACATATTTAGATGCACATCAATTAACGCGCGCGGTACGCCCCGGAACATACGTCATAACAAGCGACATGTCATATGAACAAATTGCACGAAAAATAACAAAATAAGGATGTCCAACGTTGGACATCCTTTTTGCTTTAATCGTTTAAGTCGTAATGTTTTCCCTTCACTAAGTAAAAGACGTTTTCAGCAATGTTTGTCGCATGGTCTGCAATGCGCTCAATGTAACGTGCTGTAAACGAGAGCTGAGTAATTTGCGACATCGCATCTGGATGTGCTTTTGTGCGCTCAAGTAACTCCCGAATCGTTTCCCCGTACAGACGATCGACTTCATCATCCATATCAGCCACTTTTTTCGCAGCGACGACATCCTCCTCGTAATATGCTTTTAACGTTAATGAAAGCATATTTACCGCAATATCATGCATTTTTTCTAACTTATTTAACGAAATGACAAACGGCTGTTCGCCGATACGAATGGCTGATTTTGCAATATTGACTGCAAAGTCTGCCATTCGCTCAACATCTGTGGCAATTTTAATGGCGACAATAATGCGGCGCAAATCAATGGCAACTGGCTGCTGTTTTGCAATTAATAAAATGGCAAAATCGTTAATTTCCTCATCAAGCAAATCAATTTTTGTATCGTTTTCAAGCACTTGTAATGCTAAATCATTATTTTTTGTTTTTAACGCTTCAAACGATTGAGTTAATGCAATTTCCGCCAGACTTCCGAGCTGTAATAGTTGATCGCGCAACGTTTGTAAATCGTCATCAAATTTTTCACGTACAGCCATATTCACTCCCCCTTTTATTTTGAAAAAATCGTGCGAGCGTACCCGCACGATTTTTGATCCGATTATCCAAATCGACCTGTAATGTAATCTTCTGTTCGTTTATCGTCTGGATTCGAGAATAGTTTATCTGTGTCGCTATACTCAATCACTTCACCGTTTAAGAAGAAGGCCGTTTTATCAGAAATACGAGCAGCTTGTTGCATGTTATGTGTGACGATAATAATACTATAGTTTTTCTTTAATTCTTGCACAAGCTCTTCTACTTTTAATGTTGAAATAGGGTCAAGCGCCGATGTTGGTTCATCCATTAAAATAACATCTGGCTCAATCGCTAAACAACGCGCGATACATAAACGTTGTTGTTGACCGCCTGATAATCCATATGCATTTGTATGCAAGCGATCTTTTACTTCATCCCAAATGGCTGCACCCCGTAAACTTTTCTCAACGATTTCATCTAAAATTTTCTTATCACGAATACCGTGAATACGAGGACCGTATGCCACATTATCGTAAATCGATTTCGGGAACGGATTCGGCTTTTGGAATACCATTCCCACTTGCGTACGCAATTCTTCTACACGATACGACTTATCGAAAATGTTGCGACCACGATACGTAATTTCTCCAGATGTACGTACGCTCGGCACAAGTTCAATCATTCGGTTTAACGTTTTAATGTACGTTGATTTTCCGCATCCTGACGGACCGATAATCGCTGTTACTTCATTTTCGTAAATATCTAAATCAATATTTTTTAACGCATGGTGTTCGCCGTACCATAAATTTAAGTTTTTCGTCCGGTACACAACATTTTTTTCACTTCGTTCTTCAGCTTGTTTATTTTTACGTTCTTTCACAACTGTTAATTCCATTAATAAGTTCCCCTTTCAACGCGCAATTAATAACGTTTTTGAAACTTGTTGCGAATGAAAATGGCAATCGAGTTCATAAAGATTAACACAACGAGCAAGACAACGATTCCAGCTGCTGCAACGTTTTGGAAGTCAGCTTGCGGACGCGATGTCCAGTTGTAAATTTGCATCGGCATAACTGTAAATGTATCAAGAATACCACGTGGCAAATACGCTAAAAACGTCGGTATACCTAAAACGACAAGCGGTGCTGTTTCACCGATCGCACGGGATAAAGCTAAAATACTACCTGTTAAAATACCTGGGATCGCTGCTGGAAGAACGATGCGATAAATCGTTTGCCATTTCGTTGCTCCCATACCATACGATGCTTCGCGCAATTGATTCGGCACGGCGCGAATTGCTTCTTGTGCCGCAACAACGATGACAGGAAGAACAAGCAAGCTCATCGTCAGACCAGCTGCAAGAATACTACGACCTAAATTCAGTTCACGAACGAAAAGTGTTAAACCGAGTAAACCGAATACGATCGACGGAACACCTGCTAAGTTCGAAATATTGGTTTGAATAAAATCTGTAAAACGATTTTTTTTCGCATATTCCTCTAAGTAAATCGCTGTTCCAACTCCAAGAATGAGCGAAACAGGGGCAACGATCACCATCAGCCATAACGAACCGACTAACCCCGCTTTAATCCCCGCGTTTTCAGGACGGCGAGACGGAAAGTTATTTAAAAAGTCGATATTTAGCCAGCCAATTGCTTGAGTGAATATCCGATATAGAAGGACGACGAGAACAATAAGTCCAAACAACGTCGCCAAGAAAAATAAAAATTTTAACACGTTATTTCTCAATAGGCGACCGTTCATATGCTGAACGACACGTTGTTTATCAATTAACTTCTCCATAATTAATACTCCTCCCTAAAGCGACGAGAAATGTATTGTGCGAGTAAGTTCATAGCTAACGTAAATACAAACAGCGTCATACCGACTGCATAAATGCTGTAATAAACCGTTGTACCATATCCGGCATCACCTGTTGTGACTTGAACAATGTATGCTGTTAACGTTTGGATCGATTTCGTGACATCAAATGTAAAGACCGGAGAGGAACCACCCGCTACTGCTACAATCATCGTTTCACCGACAGCACGAGAAATCGCAAGCATAAACGACGCTGCAATACCTGATGTCGCTGCGGGAAGGACAACTTTTAAAGCAACTTCTAACTTCGTTGAACCGAGACCAAGCGCTCCTTCACGAATGGAGTTTGGCACAGAACTCATCGCATCTTCAGATAAAGAAGCAACCATCGGAATAATCATAATACCCATGACAATCCCTGGGCTTAATGCGTTAAAAATCCCTAAGTTCGGAATGACCTTTTGTAAAAGAGGTGTAACGAACGTTAATGCGAAAAATCCGTAAACAATCGTCGGAATTCCCGCCAACACTTCTAATATCGGTTTTAATACTTTCCTTGCTTTTTCAGACGCATACTCACTCAAGTAAATCGCTGAAGCTAAACCGATTGGAATCGCAACGACCATGGCAATCGCTGTCGTTAAAAGCGTCCCCGTTACAAGCGGAGCTATACCAAACGAACCTGTCTTTTCGTCCCATGGAAGCCATTCTTTGCTCGTTAAAAATTCAACGATCGACACCCGTTCAAAGAAAATAAACGTTTCAAATAGCAATGTAAATAAAATACCGATTGTCGTCAAAATGGAAATGATCGCTGTCAATAATAGCAACTTTGGCATCAACCATTCAACAAATTGTTGTCCGTTTTGTTTTTTCTTATTTTCTTTAATCATATCACGGACGGAATATGAACGATTCCCATCTGTCATCGCCATAATATGAAAACCCCTTTCCAAATTCATGGCAAGATGAGAAGCGACCGTGGAGTCGCTTCTCATCTTTACGTGTCGTTATTTTAATCCTTCAATCTTTTTCAATTGCTCGTCATATTTTTCTTGTGGAAGTGCGACATAACCTACTTCTTCAGCAAACTCCGCACCGTTTTCTAACAAGAATTTTGCGAAATCATACACTTGTGCTTTTTCTTTTAACGCCTTTGTGTTCACATACGTAAATAACGGACGAGAAAGTGGTGCATATTCACCGCTTTGAATTGTTTCATGCGTTGGTTCAACAGGACCGTTTCCGTTATCAATTGGCACAGCACGTAATTTATCTTTATTTTCAACGTAGTATGCGAATCCAAAGTAACCGAGAGCGTTTTTATCCCCTGCAATACCTTGAACAAGCACGTTATCGTCTTCAGATAATTGAGCTGTTTTGTTTAACGGTTGTCCATCTAAAATGACTTCATCGAAGTAGTCAAACGTACCAGAGTCATGTCCTGGTGAGAATAATTTAATTTCTTCATTTGGCCATTCTGGACGAATGTCTGACCATTTCACTTTGTCATCGCCGTTTACTGCACCTGATGTAAAGATTTTCTTTAACTCATCGACTGTTAAATAATCAACCCAGTCGTTATCTTTATTCACTAAAACGGAAAGACCATCGAATGCAATTTGAAGCTCTTCAAATTCAATACCGTTTTGCTCAGCAGCTTGTTTTTCAGTATCTTTAATCGGACGAGAAGCGTTTGAAAAATCCGTTTCGCCTTTTGTAAACTTCTCAAATCCGCCACCTGTTCCAGACAAACCAACAGATACTTTCACATCTGGTTGTTCACCCGCATACGCTTCAGCGGCAGCTTCAACGATTGGGTACACTGTTGATGAGCCATCAACAACTACGTTTCCGCTTAATTTTTCTGCGTTACCTTCCGCATTTTCGCCGCCTTGCTCAGCGCCACCACCACATGCTGTTGTGAATGCTAGTACAGCGCTTGTTACACCTGCGAGTGCAAACCATTTGTTTTTCTTCATCTTTTGATTTCCCCCTACTTTTTCAATTTGTTTTTTGTTTTGTCCCACGAGTTATAGAATAATGGAAAGGTATTAAATTCGTTTTAAACGAATGTTAAGCTTTTGTAAATTCGCTTTCTTTTATCTTTCCATTGTTTGTTCCTCATTATTCAACGGTTCAGTAGGAGATGGTTGACCAGATTGACGTTGCTTTTTCAACTCAAAATACGCATCTAAAATTTTTCTTCCGATGTAGTTATTAATCGGATAATGGTTTCTCGCATTTTGATATACCCATGGCACAACGACAGCAAACGCCACTTCTGGATTATTGTAAGGTGCAAAGCCAACTAACGTTAAATTGTATGTTGGCGTCATTCGTCTTGATTTAATCGGTCCATCATAAAACGCCTGTGCCGTTCCTGTTTTTCCTGCTGGATCATACGGAGCATTTGCGAAAAAGGCACGCGCCGTTCCGTTTGAACCGTGCATGACGCGATAAAAGCCTTCACGCACACGCTCAATATACTCTGTTTTCATATCAATTCGGTTTAACACTTTCGGTTCGAACGAGTAGATGATGTTACCTATTTGATCTTTTTCGCTAATTGGTTCACGAATTTCTTTGACAACATGCGGTTGAATGCGATATCCACCATTCGCAATCGTTGAAACGTATTGCGCCATTTGAATCGGTGTATATACGTCAAACTGTCCAATGGCTAAATCGAGCAAGTGTCCTGGAAGCGTACTTTGTCCCGGCCATCCGATAATTTCCCCAGGCAAATCGATGCCTGTTTTCACCCCTAAACCGAACTGATTAAAGTAGCGTCGCATAATGGAAAACGCTTCTTTTTTTATCGGTAGCGCTTGATGTGGACGATACGTAGAACCGGCGATAGCGATCGCTGTTTTAAACATATAAACGTTTGACGACATTTCAAGCGCTTTTAAATCGTTCATCGGTCCTGGACGAATACCGCTATGCGATTTTTTCGTCGGCGTCCCTTTAATATATAACGGTTCGTCAATCAGCACCGTGCCAGGTTGAATGACACCGGTCTGAAATCCTGTCAATACGGTCGCACCCTTTACCGCCGATCCCATCGCATAAGCAGATGTAATCGTCCCAAGGGCATAATCTTTTAATACAACTTTTCCGTTTTCATCACGCGTATATCGTTTCCCAGCTAACGATAAAATTTCTCCTGTATTTGGATCCATCATGACGACGAAAGCACGATCAAGCAATTCTGTTCCACTGCGTCGCTTCATCGTCATTAATTCTTCCTCAATAATTTGCTCGACGCGTTTTTGTAATTCCATATCAATCGTTAAAACGATATCTTTTCCGCGTTGTCCTTGCGATATTTCAATCGTTTCAATAATGTTTCCTGCTTTATCAGTCACATTTTTTATTTTCGCCTTTTGCCCACGCAATACATCTTCATATTGTGCTTCAATATAACTTTTTCCTACTCGGTCATTTCGGTTATAATCGCGCGCTAAGTAATAGTCAAGCTTTTCGCGCGGCAACCCTTCTTCTGACGATGTTATATTTCCAAGCACTGTACGAAACGTATCACCATGTGCATATTGGCGGTTCCAATCTGTCGTCACATCTACACCTGGTAGCTCCTCTAAATGCTCACTAACAACGGCATATTCTTCGTCCGTTACTCCTTCATTTTTAATCATTTGCGGGGTTAAAGCGTATCCGCTATTCATTTCCCGAAAAATAGCAACAACCTCAAGTTCACGTTCTTTAATCGTCTTTACATCTTCTTCTGTAATGCGCTCGAGTTGCAATTGATAAATGTCTTTATCTTTTAATTTTTTTTCTCGAAACAACTTCCATTCTTTTTCAGTAATTTTTTCTTTTGCTTTCTCTTCGTTTGTCAAAATCCAATAATCTTTTATATCTCGCTCTGTGACGCGTTCGGTCGACTTTTCAATATATGTGGCTAACTTTTTAGCCACTTCAATCATTTCCGATGGCTTCGTTGTTTGTGTGCGTGTATACGTAATCGCATGAAGCGGCTCGTTATCGACGACGACTTGATAGTTGCGGTCATAAATTTTTCCGCGCGGTGCTGGTGTATGAACTGTGACATTTTCTGTGCGCTCGACTTCTTTTCGATATTGTTCACCATAAACAATTTGAATGACACCTAACCGTAAAATAAGCGCAGAAAAAAGTAAAAACACAACAAAAAATAGCACGTTTAACCGAAATGGCAACTGCATTCGTTTTTTCTTTTTCTTCGCTTTGTGAGCATGTTGTATTTGTTTCAAAACGCGCAAGCACCTCCTTTACTTGCTCCTTCCTCATTGTAAAAGAAACGCTCGCAAATTTCTACATCGAAAGTCGAATACGTCGCACAAAAAAATAAATAATGAAATGACCAGCTCCAACAATTAACATTAATGATGGAATGGCCTCCTTTGCATCAAACAACGTAATGGCTAATAAAAACAATAAAACAGACGTCGCACGTCCCCCGTTTAAAAATAGTTCACGCATAACAATATATTCAATTCGCCATTCTTTCGCATGATTGCTTTGACCAATAACGTCAAATGTAAGCGACAAATATGGAACGAGTAAAATAGGATATCCGATGGCGATTAATGCGCCATAGATGATTAACTTTACATATGATAAATCAAAAATAATTAAAAAGACGGAAGCATACAACAGTACACCACCGAATAAAATGGCACGCAACCGCCATTGTCGCTTCATCCACTTCGACGCAAAAGAATACGTCATAAACGAAACAACTGCATTGACGAATCCAAATACACCGAGTGATTTTTCAGTTCCTGTCGCCATAAATAAAAAAATGGAAACAATAAACACAAACGTTCCTTCACGAAATCCTTGAAAAAAATGAGCGTTTGTAATCATTCGCCAATTTTTATTTTTCTTTCGCTCGTCATATACAGAACGAAGCGCAAATTGTCCTGCTGAACGCCGTCGCTGTAAAAAAAAGCTACAAATGACAGCCGCAATAAATAAGCATAAAGAAGCTAAAAAAATGACCATATACCCGGTAAACTTCTCGCTTGAAGCAATGACCCACCCTGAAAGCGGTGGACCGATCATTCCTGCAACAGATGTCATCGCACCAAGCAATCCATTAAATAAATCACGCGTATTTGGTTCAGTGATTTCAAACGTTAATACGTTAAATGCGAGCCAATAAAAGCCATAACCAATACCAAGCAAACCGCCGAGTAAAAATAAATGGTTCATCGCTCGATCACCGCTAAATAATACGACTAAAAAAAAGAATGCTAAAAACGTCACACCCATTCGTAACACAATGACACGATCGATCTTTTTTGCGATTTGCCCGGCTACGATAAATGCAAGCGGCTGCCATGTGACAATGGCTAAATTATACACACCTAGAGCTTGAAAACTGTTCACTTTTTTCCAAACGTATACGTTTACAAACGTATTCGACAAGGCGATACTAAGGGAATATAATCCGCCAATTGCTAACAAAAGAAACAATTGTCGATGTGTGCGAACGTGCGCCACCATTCGTTTCCATTTATTCATAGGCAAACTTCCTTTCTTGACAAGTAGTTTGCCTACTCTTTTACAACGATATACAAAAAGAGCTCGACAAATTGTCGAGCCCTTCTTCATTATTTCGCTGCTGCGTAACGCTTGGCCACTTCGTCCCAGTTAACAACATTCCAAAATGCTGAAATATAATCTGGACGACGGTTTTGATATTTTAAGTAATACGCATGCTCCCATACGTCTAATCCTAAAATTGGTGTTTTTCCTTCCATTAACGGAGTATCTTGGTTTGGTGTGCTTGTCACTTCAAGTTGACCATTATGGACGGCCAGCCAAGCCCAACCAGAACCGAAACGTGTTGCTGCCGCCTTCGAAAATTCTTCTTTAAATTTTTCGAAGCTTCCAAACGTACGATTGATTGCTTCAGCTAGTTCACCTGTTGGTTCACCGCCACCATTTGGCGAAAGAATAGTCCAAAAGAGCGAGTGGTTCGCATGTCCACCTCCGTTGTTACGAACAGCTGTGCGAATATTTTCAGGTACTGCATCTAAATTGGCCATTAACTCTTCAATTGTTTTGTTTTGCAATTCTGGATGACCTTCGAGCGCTGCGTTTAAATTTGTTACATACGCGTTATGATGTTTTGTGTGATGAATGTTCATCGTTTCTTTGTCAATATGTGGTTCTAACGCGTCGTAAGCATAAGGCAATTGTGGTAATTCAAATGCCATGTTTCATTCCTCCTCATTCATTATGTAATTGTTCACAAATGAAACCGATTAACTGGATTAAGAAACAGAAAAGTTTCATAAGTGAACCTACCTTAAGAGTACCAAAATACATCGAATGTTTCAAATTATTTGCAAAAAAAACCTCGCTAATTTACTTAGCGAGGTAAATGGACCCTGCAGGACTCGAACCTGCGACCAGACGGTTATGAGCCGTCCGCTCTAACCAGCTGAGCTAAGGGTCCGCCATATCCGATGGTAATTTTAGCAAAAAAGGCGGAAAGCGTCAATACGTGCAACACACGAAACAAAAAGGTTGTGTACTAAATAGAAAAAGAAGTAGAATGAGAAATGATGACGCATAAAGGATGTGAATGATTATGTGGAAACGGTTGTTACAAAGTCTTTATTCTCCTGTACATATTGCACGCTTTCGTTTTCATCCAATCGGAAAGGCGATTAGCTACGTGTTTTTTTTATCGCTTATTGCAACGTTACCGATTGCCATTTACTTTACAATGAGCATAAACAAAATGATCGGCTCAACGCATCAACTATTAAAAGAAGAGCTTCCTCCATTTGAAGTCGTCGATGGAGTATTGACATCAAACATACAAGAACCGATTGAACTTACGCATCCAAACGTGACCATTTTATTTGATAGCACAGGTACACTCACAACAGATGATGCAGAACGTTACACAAACGCGGTGGCATTTTTAAAGGAAGAGTTTGCACTTGTTGCTAATGGGCACGTTCAGTCATATCCGTATGCTTTCATGCAAGCAGAACGTTTTACAAACAAAGATGTATATGAATTTGCCCGCACGCTTCAATCGTTGCTTCCTATTGTGATTTCATTATCGTTTCTCGTATTATACTTTTTCACATGCACAAGCAAATTTCTTTATGTTACCGTTCTTGCATTCATCGGGCTTATTTTTCGCGGCACGTTAAATAAGCGTGGAACGTACCGCCATATGTGGAGTATCTCTGCTTATTCAATTACATTACCAACCATCTTTTTCACAATAATGGAAACTCTACAAATTGTCGTTCCTTATGCTGTCGCTTTAGATTGGTTCGTTTCTGTCACGATTTTGTTCGCTTCCATCAAAGAACTCCCTTCTATTAAAGAAGCAGGCCATTAGCCTGCTTCTTATAGTTTAAATGCTGCAGTCAGTGCGGATAATGATTGCGATAATTCATTTAATCGTTCACCAACACGATGCATATCATTCATCTGCTTCGTTTGATCGTACGAAACAGACATCATTTCTTCTGCGCTTGCTAGCGTTTGTTGAGCAACAGAAGCAAATGCCACCGTCACCGTCTCAATCATCGGCAATAATTGCTGAAACTGCTCTAATTCCCCTTCCATTTTCGCCACGTTGCGATTGACGCGCTGAATTTCTTTTAACAAATGGTCAAACGAACGCTTTGCCTCATTTGCGGACGTGAGTTGATGTTGTAAATGTGTGACCATCCCTTCAAACTGGTTTGTCGCATGAATCGATACTTCTTCCATCGCAAAAATGGACGATGTAATTTCTTCCGTTGCCTTTGAAGCATGTTCCGCAAGCTTTCTCACTTCTGTGGCGACGACCGCAAATCCTTTTCCAGCTTCTCCAGCGCGCGCCGCTTCAATTGTTGCGTTGAGCGCCAATAACTTCGTTTGCTCGGCAATTTGTCGAATGACATCCACAACTTTTGTAATCGACGTCGAATGATGTTTTACACTTTGAATCGTATCGTTTACTTTTTTAAATTGCTCAGCAAATGAATGAATATCAGCAATTAAATGCGTCAGCCGCTTTTCCCCACCCTTTGAAGATTCATTCATATCAGTCGCACTAGCTGAAATGTTTTTCACACTTACTAATACGTGTTGCATCCGCTTTTTCATCTCATCGACGCGATGAATGCTTTCGTCTGAAGCATTGGCCGTTTCTTCTGCCCCTTGTTTCACAGTAGAAATCGCTGCCAAGAGCTGATCGTTTGATTCAATGGCATGTTCAGACACATGCTCTAAGTCGCCTCCTGTGATAGCTAGCTGTTTTGTTGTTTCGTCCATTTCACGAATGACATTTTTCATGCTCGTCAACATCCGTTGGAAGCTGCGCGCAAGCGAATCAATTTCTGGCGTTGTGGAATAAATATGTTCGTCAACCGTTAAATCTCCACGCGACAATCGGCTCATCGCATGACGAAGTTGGGCAATCGGCTTCGTTAATCCACTTACTAACCATTTAATCATGATCGTTGAAATAATGACGCTTATCATAATCGCTACGACGGTTAAATATGCAAGCTGTTGGACCGGCTTCATAAACTGTTCATCCGGCACAGCAACGACATATGTTCCTTTCAATTCTTGAATAGTTTTATATGCAAATGTATATGTACGCCCGTTCCATTCCAAATGCGACACACCATTTTTTTGTTTCGTAATTGTTTGTTGGACGGATGTTGGTACATTGAGCTGTTCATTTCGCTCAAACGTTTTTACTTGTCTATCTCCAATTAAAAAAATGTCTACGCTTAATCCATCTTGCATCAGTTCCGCCTTTTGTTGCTTTACTGCAGACCGTAAACTTTTTTCAAGCAGTTGCTCATTTCCAGCATGAATATACATAAGATTACGTGACACTTCAAACATCATCGTCGCCTCTCGCTCAAGGCGATTTTCGATCGCTTTTACCGTCGTTTGTTTCGCTTGATAATAAGCAATTATCCCGACGGCACTTAACGAAATAATTAACACACCCAAAAATAAAATAAATAAACGGTTTTGTAAACTAATTTTTAATAACCATTGTTTTATTTTCGGTGATGGTTGAAATACAGGCACTCGGACAAGCTTTTTTATATGTTTTAATCGCTGTCTCAACATATATCCCCCCTTCGACAAATACAGACAAAGAATACCAAAAACATGTCAACGTGATGTGAAGAACATGTAAAGCAATGTAAAGAGAATGTAATTTTTACGCATATATCGTTTGGACAAGCCATATGGATAAAACAGAAGAATGAAGCGGGGGAATGCCATGAAAAAAGTTTTCATCTTTCTTGTATGCATTGCGATATGTGCGATTGCTTATCATGATATAACAGAAGGGACAATTCATACAATTCGTGCAGAAAAAACGTTCAAACCAACAAAGGAGCTTCCATATCGTGAAGTCATGATCCAACGAGGCGATACGCTCCTTTCTATCGTCGAGCGTGAGATGAATGGGAAATTACCCGTATCCATCGATCAGCTCATTGCTGATTTTCAAACGTTGAATCCACATGTTAACGCCCATTCCCTTCAAATCGGAAAAACGTACCGCATTCCGTACTATAAGCAGAAATAGCAAAAACGTTGTCAACAAACAAGAAACATTGCTACAATAAAAAATGATTCGATTAATACGTTAAAGGAGCGATTGACTCGTGAGCGAAATCATTCATCGTTCGAAAACCCGCCCCGTTCGCGTCGGGAACATTACAATTGGCGGGAACAACGAAGTCGTCATTCAAAGTATGACGACGACAAAAACGCATGATGTAGAAGAAACCGTTGCTCAAATACATCGACTCGAAGAAGCTGGATGCCAAATCGTTCGCGTCGCTTGCCCAGACGAAAGAGCAGCTGATGCGATTGCTGAAATAAAAAAACGCATCAATATTCCGCTCGTTGTCGATATTCATTTCGACTACCGCCTTGCTTTAAAAGCGATTGAAAACGGAGCGGATAAAATTCGGATTAACCCCGGAAACATCGGAAAGCGGGAAAAAGTAGAAGCGGTTGTGAAAGCAGCAAAAGAACGTGGAGTTCCGATTCGCATCGGGGTAAACGCTGGTTCACTTGAAAAACGCATTTTAGAAAAATACGGCTATCCAACTGCGGATGGCATGGTCGAAAGCGCGTTGCATCATATTCGCATTTTAGAAGACCTTGATTTTTATGACATTATCGTTTCGCTGAAAGCTTCCGATGTTCGTTTAGCGATTGAAGCATATGAAAAAGCTGCCCGCACATTCGACTATCCGCTCCATCTTGGCATTACGGAATCGGGTACGCTATTTGCCGGAACAGTAAAAAGTGCTGCGGGACTTGGTGCCATTTTAAGTAAAGGAATTGGCAATACGGTACGTGTATCCCTTAGCGCTGATCCTGTCGAAGAAGTAAAAGTAGCACGTGAATTGTTGAAAACATTCGGTCTTGCGGCAAACGCTGCGACATTAATTTCTTGTCCGACATGCGGAAGAATTGAAATTGACTTAATTCGTATCGCAAATGAAATTGAAGAATATATCGCCCAAATTAAAGCGCCAATTAAAGTAGCGGTCCTCGGTTGTGCGGTCAACGGGCCAGGAGAGGCGCGCGAAGCTGACATCGGCATTGCAGGGGCACGCGGCGAAGGATTATTGTTCCGTCACGGAAAAATTGTTCGTAAAGTGCCTGAAGAAACAATGGTTGAAGAATTGAAAAAAGAAATTGACAAATTAGCGGAAGAATATGCATTGAAAGGAAAGCAAAAATAAGAGGGGAATATTCCCCTCTTATTTACCAAAATCGGACGAAAAAGCTTAAAATAATGGAAACAGCTCCAATTCCAATCGCCCAAGCCCCTAACGTTTCTGCTCCTCGACGCCGGGCAATGAATCCGAAAATAATACCAGCTGCCCCCATAATGACTGGCATTAAGAAAAGAGAAACAATCGATAACGCAAGTGCAAGCCAGCCAACGCCACGACCGTTTTGTTCACGATCGACTTCTTTTTCAGAAAATCGAATCGGCTCAGCAATTTCACCTGCTGTTTCTTCCATAAAATCTCGTTCAACATTCGGAACAGTATCTATTCGTTCGTTGTCATACGATCGACGGTGACGTTCATTGTCCATGACCATTCCCTCGCTTTCGTGAAATGAGGAGCACTATTATTATGCAATAAGCGATACGCCATTATAGATGTTACTTTATGTCAATGATATAATGGGCAAGAAAAGCACATCATAGGAAGGGTGAACAAACATGATCAAACGGCGATTTGGTATCGATATCGATGGAACAGTAACATGTCCAAGTACGTTTATTCCATATTTAAACAAGTCGTTTCAAAAAAACTTGACGCTTGATGATATTACCGATTACGATTTAGTTCCTTTTTTGGATACAACGGAAGAAAAATTAAATGAATGGATGGAACAATACGAACCGATCATTTACAGCGAAGCACCGCTTGCGAACGGAGCATTAGAGGTCATTAATAGTTGGAAAGATGAATATGAGCTATATTATATTAGCGCTCGAGGCCGTCACTTATATGAAATAACAGAAAAATGGTTTCAACAACAAGGTGTTCATTACCATCATATCGAACTGATCGGTTCACACGATAAAATTGAAGCGGTAAAGAAATATAAAATCGACATGTTTTTCGAAGATAAATACGATAATGCTTGCGATATTGCTGAACAATGCCTTATTCCTGTCATTTTATTTGATACTCCTTACAATCGCGGTCCGCTCCCAAAAGGCGTTATTCGCGTGTACAATTGGTATGAAGCAAAAAAACAAGTAGAACAATTGCTCACAACAACAAGCTGACATTACACGTCAGCTTGTTGTTGGCACATCGGGCATGTTCCGTACACTTCAAACTTATGCCCTGAAATCGTATATCCGCGCAAATCTTCCACTAATTCATTCATCGGACACGTTACAAGTTCTTTCGTTTTTCCGCACGACATGCAAATAAAATGGTGATGGTGATGATGCACATTACATGTAAAACGAAAGCGCTTCTCTCCAGACAGCTCAGTCATTTCTAAAATGCCGAGCTCAACAAATAACGCTAAGTTGCGATAAACTGTATCGAAACTAAGTCCCGGATACCGATCTTTCATGACATCAAGCACATCTTTTGCCGTTAAATATTTATCTGTTTTTGCAAACAGCTCAAGCATTTCTTCGCGCTTTCCTGTATACTTAAACCCCTTTTCTTTCATTAACCGTAGCGCTTCAGAAACGTTCACGCTTCGTCATCCTCTCTTCCATTTTCTCCACACGATCGCACCAATTAATATACAAACAGCTAACAACACAATCGTTCCGCCGGGAGCTAAATTCAAATAATAAGAAAGAAATAAACCGACAATGACAGCAAGTTCACCAAATAGAACGGACAACCATAACGCTTGTTTAAATCCTTTTGCGATTCGAATGCTTGCGGCAACAGGAAGCGTCATGAGTGATGAGACGAGCAAAATGCCGACAATTCGCATCGATGCGGCAATGACAAGAGCAACGAGCACGATGAAAACAAAGTGAAGCGCCCTTACCTTTACTCCTGATGCTTGGGCATATTCTTCGTCAAATGATAAAATAAACCACTCTTTATAGAGCAGAAAAATAACAGCAAACACGACGAAAAAAATGATGCTAATTGTCCATACATCTGTTCGGCTTACCGCGCTAACGCTTCCGAACAAATATGAAAACAAATCGGTATTGAAGCCATCCGCAAGTGAAATAAAAATGACACTTAAGCCGATGCCTCCTGATAAAATGATCGGAATAGCTAATTCTTGATAATGCTTATATACGGTACGCAACTTTTCAATAAATAACGAACCAGCAACCGAAAACGCCATGCCCAAATAAATCGGGTTGAATGTCGCTCCCATGACAAACGTTTTTTGTACAAGTAAACTGGCCGCAATTCCTGCAAGCGTGACATGACTCAACGCATCCGCAATAAGCGATAATCTCCGTACGACAATAAACACACCTAAAAGAGGAGCGATGAGCCCAATGAATATGCCAACAATAAACGCATTTTGTAAAAATTCATATTGAAATAACGCCTCTAGCATAATCTCCCCCCTTTCTATGCATGGTCATGGGCAAGTAGGTGAAGATGATGCCCGTAAAATGATGCTAAATCTTCTGTTTTCAGCTGTGCAAACTGTTGCACGCTCCCATGGAAATGCAAATGTTTGTTTAAACAAGCGACATGCGTGACTTTTTCCGTAATCGTTCCGATATCGTGCGTCACAAGAAGCAATGTCATATGATGTTGTTTATTCAATCGTTCAAGCATATCGTAAAAGCTTTGTACATGATGTACATCGACCCCGACAGTCGGCTCATCTAAAATTAAAAATTCAGGTTGCGACACGATCGCACGCGCGATAAATACGCGTTGTTGTTGACCTCCTGAAAGTTCGCCAATGTTTCGATGAATAAAAGGGCTCATGCCGACCGCATCAATCGCTTCATATACTGCTTTTTCGTCGCTTTTCTTTAATCGGCGAAATAAACCGAGCTTTCCAGCTAAGCCGCTCGCTACGACTTCATATACTGTCGCAGGAAACCCGGTATTAAAACTGTTTGCCTTTTGGGAGACAAAGCCAATTTTATGCCAATCTTTAAACTGCTCAATCGGCGTGCCGAATAAAAAAATGCGCCCTGTTTGCGGTTTTAACAACCGCAAAATGCATTTTAATAGCGTTGATTTCCCTGACCCGTTCGGGCCAACTAAACCAACGAAAGCGCCTTTCGGAATGCGAAAATCAATATGTTGTAGCACATCTTCATCATCATATCGAAACGATACGTCTTCTATCCGTAAAATATCATCCATCGTTTGACCACCTTAATTCAAAATGATTCCGATTCATAGTATAACGCATTTGTTTTCATTAATGAATAGCAGACTTAAATTTCGCTCCACGCACTTCTTGTGTATTCATAATCGTAATAAAGGCATTTGGGTCAATTTCATATACAATTGATTTCAGCTTCGTCACTTCCAGACGAGTAACAACAGCATAAATCACTTCTTTTTGTTCGTCCGTATATCCGCCTTTTCCCATCAACTTCGTCGTTCCACGGCCAAGTCGGTTTAAAATAGCATCTGACACTTCTTCATAACGATCTGATACGATGAGCACTGCTTTTGTTTCATCTAATCCTTGAATGACGGTATCAATCGTTTTAAAAGCGATATAATAAGTTAAAACGGAGTACATCGCTTGCTTCGGTCCGAATACAAATGCGGCCCAAGTAAAAATAAAAACGTTTGTAAACATGACAAATTCTCCCACAGAAAACGGCAACTTTTTCGTCATTAAAATACCTAAAATTTCTGTGCCATCTAATGAACCACCATGGCGAATTACAAGCCCTACACCTGCGCCAAGAATAGCTCCGCCAAACACCGTTGCTAAAATGGAATCTGTTGTAAATGGGGATACATGATGAAACAACCGCTCCATCACAGCTAATACAACGATTGAATAGAGGGAAGAGAGCATAAACGTTTTTCCGATTTGTTTATAACCGAAATACATAAACGGCGCATTGAGTAAAATGACAAGCGTGGCAAAGTTCAACCATGCGTAGTTTGGAAGAATGCGATCAAGAATAAGCGATATACCGATGACCCCACCATCAATAATTTCATTAGGCACTAAAAACAATTCAATCGATAACGCAGCAAGCGTCGCGCCGACCGTCATCATTACAACACGATACATTAAATGGCTAATGGTCTCTTTTTTATGTTGTCTTTTCAAACAAATCTCCCCCTTCATCTATTTCATTATACCATTGCACCCTTCCTTCTTTCCTCTCATATGGTAAATAAGGAGGGATGTTACGTGAATGTGTATCATAAAATCGTCCAGCATAAAATGAAATCCATCACCGCAAATGAATTAATGATGTATGCCAAGGAATACAACGTTTCGCTTTCCCAAAAAGACGCGGAAACGATCATTCAAATGATGCGCGAAAAAACGATCGATATGTTTAATGAACAAGCGAGGAAAAATTGGATTCGTGAACTCGCCCAGCGCACATCACCACAACTTGCTAAACAAGCTAATGACTTCATTCGACAATTTATACAGTAAGAAGGCTGCCTACAGACAGCCTTCTACTCCGCAATTTTTTCCCGAACGTTTCGGTCAAACTGTTGCGCACGCAACATCGCAATTTCAAATTGATATGGCGGTTTCGCATCTTTTTTCTCTCCAACATATGGCGTTTCTAAAATTTTTGGCACGTGCATAAGCTGCGGGTGATGGACAATATAATTTAGCGCATCAAAACCGATATAACCAAAACCGATATTTTCATGACGGTCTTTCCGACTTCCACACGGATTTTTACTATCATTAATATGCAATACTTTTAGACGATCAAGCCCGATAATGCGATCAAATTGTTCTAATACGCCATCAAAATCGTTCACAATATCGTATCCCGCATCGTGTGTATGACATGTATCAAAACAAACAGAAAGCTTATCGTTACGCGTGACACCGTCAATGATTTTTGCTAACTCTTCAAAGCGGCTGCCACATTCAGACCCTTTTCCTGCCATCGTTTCTAAAGCAATTTGCACTTGTTGGTCATTGGTAATGACTTCGTTTAACCCTTCAATAATTTTTGCAATGCCTGCTTCCACGCCTGCACCGACGTGCGCACCAGGATGGAGGACGAGCTGCTTCGCACCAATCGCTTCTGTTCGTTCGATTTCCGAACGTAAAAAAGAAACGCCAAGCGAAAACGTGTCTGCATTGATTGTATTGCCGATATTAATAATGTACGGGGCGTGCACAACAATTTCTTCAATCCCATGTTGTTTCATATGGGCAAGCCCTTGATCAATGTTTAGTTCTTCGATTGGTTTACGTCTCGTATTTTGTGGCGCACCGGTATAAATCATAAACGTATTTGCTCCATATGATACTGCTTCTTTACTTGCGGCTAACAACATTTCTTTTCCGCTCATCGATACGTGTGAACCGATTTTTAACACGTCTTTCTCTCCCTTATTTCTTTTTCGCTCTTTGTTTTTTCAACTGTTCTCGCAATTTTTTCTTATATCCCGGTTTGACTTTCTTTTGTTTTTTCGCTATTTTTTCAACGAGTTGCTCAACTTCATCTTTTTTCTCTTTTTTCCGCCCGTTCCATGCATCGAGCTCAATCCATTCGCCATGACGGAAATCGCGATGAAGGAAATGAATTCCCTTTTTCTCTAACTTCACTAGCGCATGTTGATCAGATGGTTCGTAAATCGTTGTTGCTGTACCAGCATAACCTGCACGGCCCGTTCGGCCCGTACGATGTACGTAAAAATCTAAATCCGTTGGCAGTTCATAGTTGATGACGTGGCTGACGCCTTCAATATCAATTCCACGCGCCGCCAAATCTGTTGCGACAATGTATTGAAATTGTAAATCACGAATCGCTTTCATCATCTTTTTCCGCTCGCGTGGAGTTAAATCTCCATGTAACACTCCTACTTTTAATCCTTTTTCAATTAAACCGTTCGCTACTTCATCGGCCGTTTTACGCGTGTTTACAAAAACAATCGCTAAATATGGGTTGTAACTAACTAATATATCGTGTAAAAGCTGCAAACGATCACGATGGCGAAGCGGGATTAAAATATGTTCAATGGCTGGTGCGGCTACTTGTTTCGGAGCAATATGAATATGTGTTGGGTGCTCCATATATTTTTTCAAAAACGGCTTTAACTTTTCTGGAATCGTCGCTGAAAAGACGAGCATTTGTAAATCTTCTGGCATTCGTCCTGCCACTTGGTCGACATCTGTAATAAATCCCATATCAAGCATGACATCTGCCTCATCAATAACAAGCATCCGAGCCGTATGAACAAATAGCGCTTGTTCGCGAACGAGATCATACACGCGCCCCGGCGTGCCAATGACGATATGAGGTTGTGTTTTCAACTTTTCAATCGATCGTAATTTATCCGTTCCACCGACAAAACAACGCGCTGTAATGCGATGATCATTTGGACAAAATTTCGTTATTTTTAACACTTCATGATAAATTTGTGTAGCTAACTCACGCGTCGGCGCTGTAATAACCGCTTGTACTTCATCAACGTGTGGATCAATGCGCTGAATGATTGGCAATAAATATGCATGCGTCTTTCCTGTTCCCGTTTGTGATTGTCCGATCACGCTCTCTCCACGCAAGACAGCGGGAATGACACGCTCTTGAATGGGTGTTGGTTTATGAAACTTTAAATGATGAAGCGCCTCTATAATAAACGGATGAAACGAAAAACGTTCAAACATAGTTTCTCATCCCCTTTCTTCTTCAGTAAAAAAATAGACCAGTTACATATTATATACGAACATAAACGGTTCATTCAACTATATGAGCTTTTCTGCATATCGTAGTATAGATAAGAAAAGCGCAAACCTTCACTTCATACAGAAAGGAGGAACTTCATTGCGACATCCATTTATGTTTCCACCTTCCCGTTCGCCTATGCCGCCTATGTGGCAGCAACCGATGATGCGCCAAGTACAAGGGGGCATGTTTTCCCGATTGTTTGGAAGCCAATTTCCTGCTCAAACGTTTGGTGCTGGCGGTGCATTGCCAAGTATCGATTCGATGTTAACGAATGTACAAAAAATGTTAAACATGGTCCAAACGATTACACCAATGGTGCAACAATACGGTCCACTCATTAAAAGCGTTCCATCGATGATGCGCCTTTTTCGCGAATTTAAACAATCAGACACAACAAACGAAACAACTAAAACAGCAAGCGAAACAAACGAAACAGCACGCGCAACGAGCGCGGCAACGACAGAGCAACAACCCCTAAAAAAACAATGCCCAATTCCAACAAAACGCCAACGAAAACAAGAAAAAACGAATGAAAAAGGGAAATCTGTGCCAAAACTATATATTTAACTTTTGTATGTTCGCTCCTTCTTTTATATAATGAATACGACAAACACGCCAAGAAGGAGCGATCCATATGGAAGTCATTAAAATTACGCCACGCGGATATTGTTACGGAGTCGTTGATGCGATGGTCATCGCCCGCAACGCCGCCCTTGATCCGACGCTGCCAAGACCGATCTACATTTTAGGCATGATCGTTCATAATAAACATGTGACAGATGCGTTTGCAGAAGAAGGAATTATTACACTTGACGGTCCAAATCGACTTGAAATTTTAGAAAACATTGACCGCGGCACAGTCATTTTTACTGCTCACGGCGTTTCACCTGAAGTAAAACAGCGAGCAAGAGAAAAAGGGCTTGTCACTATTGACGCTACATGCCCAGATGTGACAAAAACACACGAGCTTATTCGCGAAAAAGTGGCGAACGGATACGAAGTCATTTACATCGGAAAAAAAGGGCACCCTGAACCGGAAGGGGCTGTCGGCGTTGCGCCACACGCCGTTCATTTAATTGAAAAACCTGAAGATGTAGAACAACTAAATATTCAAGCCAAACATATTATTGTGACGAACCAAACGACAATGAGCCAATGGGACGTTGCACATATTATGGAAAAAGTAAAAGAAAAATATCCACATGTTGAAATGCATCGTGAAATTTGTTTAGCGACACAAGTGCGGCAAGAAGCGGTCGCTGAACAAGCAAAAGAAGCAGATGTCACGATCGTTGTCGGTGATCCGAGAAGCAATAATTCAAACCGACTTGCTCAAGTATCTGAAGAAATTGCTGGAACGAAAGCATATCGTGTAGCGGATGTGACTGAAATCGACATCGAATGGATTAAAGACGCCAAAAAAGTTGCAGTTACTGCCGGTGCATCTACACCGACACCGATTACGAAAGAAGTCATTGACTTTTTGGAACAGTTTGACCCGAACAATCCTGAGACATGGAAAAGAGAACGAAAAGTTCCGCTTACAAAAATTTTACCAAAAGTGAAAAAAAGAGGCGAATAAGCCTCTTTTTTATATAAACATAAACGGTTCCGTTTGGGCTTGTGATATGTATATATCGACATCAAATTTTTGTTTCGTAAACATCGTTCTTAATACGTTTGCTACCCCTTCTTTCATCACTTTTTCGACATGATGTCCCGGATCAACGACATTCAAACCTAACATTAACGCATCATGGGCGACATGATAATATAAGTCGCCAGTGACATACACATCCGCACCGCTCATTTTTGCTTGATGAATATATTTATTTCCATCTCCACCGATAACTGCAACTTTTCGTACGCGACTCGTCAATTCACCAACAACACGAACAGCTGGTACATGTAATGCAAGTTTGACATGTTCAGCAAATTGTTGCAATGTCATTTCTTCGCTTAACGTCCCAATTCGTCCAAGCCCATATGTCGTTCCTTTATTTTCAAGCGGATATATATCATATGCCACTTCTTCGTACGGATGTGCTTGTAACATCGCTTGAACGACTTTTCTTTGCAGACGGGCAGGAACAATCGTTTCTACGCGCACTTCTTCCACTGTTTCTAACGTTCCTTGTTGACCGATAAACGGATTAGCGCCTTCCTCTGGTCGAAACGTTCCGATTCCTTCGCTATTAAATGTACAATGGCTATAATTTCCGATATGTCCAGCCCCCGCATCACCAATCGCTTTTCTTACTGCATCCGCATGTGTACGCGGCACATATACAACAAGCTTTTTCAGCGGTTCTTCATACGTCGGAACAAGGACGTCAACGTTTTGCAATTGAAGCGCTTCAGCGAGCCAATCATTTACCCCACCTTTTGCAATATCTAAATTTGTATGCGCCGCATAAATCGCAATATCATGTTTTATACATTTTTCAATCATACGACCGTACGGCTGATCGGTAACAATATGTTTGAGGGGACGAAAAATCGGCGGATGGTGCGCAATAATTAAATCAATGTTTTGTTCGATCGCTTCATCGACAACATGTTCTAATACATCTAACGTAATCATGATACGGCGAATCGGTTTATTTAGCGTGCCGATTTGCAACCCGATTTTATCATCTTCCATCGCCAAATGTTTTGGGGCAAACTGTTCAAATAGTTGAATGACTTCATATCCGTTTGGTGTCTTCATCGCTTCAAAACCTCCTCTACCATTTGTAATGTGTCAACAAATTGTTGTCTTTTTTTGACCGCTTCTTCCGTTTTCGCATATTTCAATTGCTCGATAACGTTTTGCCAATGCTTCATTTCCATTGCCCATTTTTTTTCAAATACTTCGTTTCGTTCTTTCAATAAAAACGGACCGAGCAACAGTTCAACACGAAGCTGCGTGTACGGACGATAAGGATCGCCACGCTCTGCAACGAGCACTTCATACGTTTGCCCATCTTCCTCTAAAATGCGTTCATCAATTAATTCCCACTCATTGTCTAGCAGCCATTTTCGCACAATATGCGCACCGACATTCGGTTGTAAAATTAAACGTTGAACGGATGTCAATTTTTCCTTTCCTGCTTCTAAAATGTTTGAGATGAGCGTTCCTCCCATCCCTGCAATCGTTACACAATCGACTTCATTCGGCGCTACAACTTGTAGCCCATCCCCTTTTCGAACGGAAATGACGTGAGAAAGCCCACACTTTTCGACTTGTTGTTTGGCAGAGCGAAACGGTCCGTCCGCTACTTCCCCTGCCACTGCTTTTGTTATGTATCCGTGCAAATACGCATAACACGGCAAATACGCATGGTCTGAACCGATGTCTGCTAGTACGCTTCCTTTTGGAATAAATGAAACAACTGTTTGCAATCGCTTAGATAGCTGTAATTCGTTCACGATCATCACCACACTTTTTTCTTCAGTTTATCATGTTTTATAAGAAACGAAAAATCCCTTCACCGAAGTAAAGGGATCTTTCCTCTCCGCTTATTTTAATTCAGCAAGCCATTTTGCCATTTCTTCTGCTTGATCTGCAGGAACTAATCCAGCTGGCATGCTTCCGCGACCGTTTGTTATCACTTCTTTAATTTGGTCAACAGATAGACGATCACCGACACCTTTTAATGACGGACCAACGCCACCTTCATAGTTCGCGCCGTGACATGCAACACAGCTTTTTTTGTAAATGTCTTCTGGACCTGCAGCTGCTGTTTCTTCTGTCTTCGCGCCGCCTTCTTTCTCTTTCGCAACTTCTTTCATATCCCCAAGGCCTTTCACAGACAGAAAGAAAATGAGACCAATTCCCATCACCATAATGAGTGCAAATGGGATTAACGGATTGCGATTCATACTTTACCCTCCCTTATGTAATAAAGCATGTTTTTCAAAATGAAAACGTTACAAACAATTTTATTGTACTTTAAATTCCCATAAAGGAAAAGCCCTGTATGTAAATTTTTTTAAATGAAAAACGAAGAAAAAAGAAGAACGATGCCGATCACGCCCGAAATGACGAAATACATAAGCGAAAAACGCCAACCGATAAACAACCAGACGAAACAATTGCCCATCACGGTGAGCGCTAATGCGCTTGTGCTCCCAGAAAAATAAACATCGCATGCGCGAATAGAGAGCAGAAGAAGTGATAAAGCACCACCGATAAGAGCGATATGAACAACGATTTTATGTTTTGCAAAAAAACGAACTGAAACAAAACAAATTATGACAAAAAGTGACAAAATGAGCGTTTGCAAAACGAACGACAATTCAGTAAAATAAATGACAAGAAGGGCGAAAAGTAAACATATACCGATCATCGCTGCGGTTGCACGAATCGCCCACGCTGGAACTTGCTTCGTTGGTGTCTCAACATCATCGCGATTTCCTTCCGTGTACAACGCAAGCAAAAAATCGCAATATTGTTCCGGCAGCAATCGCGTTTGTTTCCAATATTTAATTTCATTAATAATGATTTCTTTTCGTTTTTGTTCCATTGAATACGCATTCCTTCCTAAATAAAGAAATAGCTTACTTCCATTGTAAGAAGTAAACTATTTCTTGTAAACGGTTATTCTAAAAAGTCTTTTAAACGTTTGCTACGGCTTGGGTGGCGTAGTTTTCGCAACGCTTTTGCTTCAATTTGGCGAATGCGTTCGCGCGTAACACCAAACACTTTGCCCACTTCTTCAAGCGTTCGCGTACGTCCATCATCAAGACCAAAACGAAGACGAAGCACATTTTCTTCTCGGTCTGTTAACGTATCTAACACATCTTCGAGTTGTTCTTTTAACAACTCATACGCTGCGTGTTCAGCTGGAGATGTCGCATCTTGATCTTCAATAAAGTCGCCTAAATGAGAGTCGTCTTCTTCGCCAATTGGCGTTTCAAGCGATACAGGCTCTTGGGCAATTTTTAAAATTTCGCGCACTTTTTCCGGCGTTAAGTCCATCTCTTCCGCAATTTCTTCAGGAGATGGCTCGCGGCCGAGGTCTTGTAAAAGTTGACGTTGAACGCGAATAAGCTTGTTAATCGTTTCAACCATATGAACAGGAATACGGATCGTACGCGCTTGGTCAGCAATGGCACGAGTAATCGCTTGGCGAATCCACCATGTTGCATATGTGCTAAATTTATATCCTTTGCGGTAATCGAATTTTTCGACCGCTTTAATTAAACCCATATTTCCTTCTTGAATTAAGTCAAGGAAAAGCATGCCGCGACCAACGTAACGTTTCGCAATACTAACAACGAGGCGAAGGTTTGCCTCAGCTAGACGACGTTTCGCTTCTTCGTCTCCTTGTTCAATGCGTTTCGCTAGCTCAATTTCTTCTTCTGCTGATAATAGCGGTACGCGACCAATTTCTTTTAAATACATGCGAACAGGGTCGTTAATCTTTACCCCTGGGGGAACGCTTAAATCATTTAAATCGAACTCTTCGTCTTTTAAATCATCGAAGTCTGGGTCGTCTAAATCTGCCTCATCTAAATCGGACTCGCCGACGACTTCGATCCCTTGTTCATTTAAATACTCATAATATTCATCCATTTGATCGGAATCAAGATCAAATGCAGATAATCGCTCAGCGATTTCTTCGTAGGTAAGAACGCCACGTTTTTTACCTAGCTCGACTAATTGTTCTTTTGCTTGTTCTAACGTTAAATCGGAATGTGTTGACTTTTCAGCCATTTATTCCCCTCCTTCCAAAATGCAAAGACTTTCGCAACGCAATCATTTCGCTTGCAATGCGTTTCGCGCGCTCATAATCTTTTTGCCGTTCGGCATCGCGCAACTGCGCTTCTTTTTGCTTGAGCAACTGCTCTTTTGGGTAGTTGAGCACGCATTGAATGTAATCTCGTAACTCGGCTGACGAGATGTCTTCGTTGATCGGCATCATAGACAGTTCTGTAACGATGCGTTTTAATTGCGGATCATGAATGCGTTCAAGTAACGAGCTTACATCGGGTTCGTGTCCTTCTTCGTAAAACGCATATAAATAGGCGGCAATAGCGCGATGTTCTTCGACGTTAAATGCGCCTTCAATCGCTTCTTGAACAGCGAATGCAATTGCTTTATCGCGCAACATATGAGCAATTAACATCCGCTCTGCTTTTTGAAAAGCCGGTAACAGTTTCGCCCTCACAGGCACAACAACCGTTTCACGACGTTCTTGCTTTTGTTCTACTTGCTTTTTTCCATAAATCGTCATTTGTTCGCGTAGCGCATCCATAGAAATGGAAAACTCATTAGCTAGTTGTCGTAAATAATAATCCGCTTCAATTGCATTAGATAACCGGCTAATTTCTTTCACTGCTTCTTCAATGTAACGAAGACGCTCACTTTCGTTTTGTAAATGGCGGCCGCGCTTTAAATATTCAAGCTTAAACGCTGTCAGCGACAAACTGGCATCAAGCACATGATGGCGAAAACGATCCGCGCCATATCGGCGTACATACTCATCAGGGTCGAGCCCATCTGGCATCATCGCGACTTTTACATAGCAGCCAGCTTCAACGAGCGTTTCCGATGCTCTCAAAGCAGCGTCTATTCCCGCTCGATCGCCATCATAACAAACAATGACCGATGAAGCATTGCGACGAAGCATGCGCGCCTGTTCTTCCGATAAAGCTGTTCCCATCGTTGCTACAGCGTGGGAAATGCCAGCTTGCACAGCAGCAATCACATCTGCAAATCCTTCAAACAGTACCACTTGCTGTTTTTGACGCATCGGCAAACGCGCTTCATGAAAGTGATATAAAATATGGCGTTTATTAAAAATTGGCGTCTCGGGGCTATTCATATACTTCGGCTCTTCGTTTCCGAGCGCTCTCCCCGAAAAAGCAACTGTTTCTCCTTGATGGTTATGGATGGGAAACATAATGCGATGACGGAAACGATCAAAATATGAGTCCTCTCCCGATTTTTTCACAATGAGTCCGGCCTGTTCCATAAGCGGAAGTGAGAAGCCTTTGTTTGCTAAAAATGTGACAGCTGCATTCCAAGACGGCAAAGCATAGCCAATTTCAAACTGCTCAATGAGCTCGCGCGTAAAGCCTCGTTGAAGCAAATAGTTTAATGCTTCTTCCCCTTCATTTGTATGCATAAGCAAATGATGATAAAACTTTTTTAATAACTCATGCGCAGCAATCATCGTCGCTGTTTCTTTCCGTTCCGCTGTCGGATGCTCATCAACGACGTGCGATAAATCGACATTCGCTCGCGGTGCTAATCGCTTCACTGCCTCTATGAATGTAATCCCTTCGATGTCCATCAAAAACGAAAACACATTTCCGCCTGCTCCACAGCCAAAACAATGATAAATTTGCTTTTCTGGTGAAACAGAAAAAGAAGGTGTTTTCTCCCCGTGGAAAGGACATAACCCAAAGTAGTTGCGTCCTTGCTTTTTTAGTGAGACATACTGTTGGATGATGTCTACAATATCGACTGAGCGACGAATGTGCTCAACCGTTTCCTCAGGAATGCGTTGTCCCATATTTCAACAGCTCCAAACATATTTCGACAAAACTTGTTTCTGAAATAGAAATGTTTTGTATGTTTTTATTTCTCCATCGCGCGAAACAATCCTTCTTTTTAAGAAAAAAATATTGTCGAAAATCCCGATGCATTGTCACTTGACAATTAGCTATAAATAGTTTATTCGTCCTATGTTCAGTCTAAACCTGTTTTATCACAATTTTTTATTATAATATAAAAAACATCAATTGGCTATAAAGTTTTTTATGAAAAAGGAAAAGCACATATCACACGTTGTGACTGTGCTTTGACTGCTTATTTTTCCCTTTTACGCATAATATTCATAATGACGTTCGCTGTTTCTTCGACTGCTTTATTTGTCACATCAATGACTTCGCAGCCCATTTTTTTTACGATCCCCTCAAAATATTGCAGCTCTTCTTTAATTCGATCAATGTTTGCATAAATGGCACGGTCATCTAATCCGAGCGATTTTAATCGCTCACGACGAATTTCATTTAGCTTCTCTGGACTAATTTTTAAGCCAAAACATTTTTCAGGCGGCACTTGAAACAATTCTTCAGGTGGATCTACTTCTGGAACGATCGGTACGTTCGCCACTTTAAATCGTTTATGGGCTAAATATTGTGATAACGGTGTTTTTGACGTGCGCGATACACCAACTAAAACGATATCCGCTCTTAAAATACCGCGTGGATCTCGCCCGTCATCGTACTTGACCGCAAACTCGATCGCTTCGATTTTTCGGAAATAGTCTTCATCTAATACGCGAATAGGTCCAGGTTCGCAACGTGGCTCCATTTGTAATAACTTCGCCATTTGCTCAATAAGCGGTCCGATAATGTCGTATACAGGCACTCCTTCACGTGCCGCTTCAGCTAATAAAAATTGACGCATTTCTGGTACAACTAACGTAAATACAATGATGCCGCGATTCATTTTTGCTAAAGCGACGACTTCCGATAACGTCTCCACATCTTCGACATAAGGAACACGTCGAAATTGAACGAGCGCCCCTTGAAACTGGCTCGCTGCTGCTTTTACAACGAGTTCGGCCGTCTCCCCTGCTGAGTCGGATACGACGTATACGATTTGACTCATGATTTTCCCCCTTTAAAGCACGTCTTCATTCGCTAACGCGACAAGCACCTTCGTCATATTCGTTTTCGTGATGCGCCCTACAACTTCGTACCCTTTGTCCACCTTTTTAACGACGGGCATCGCATCAATTTGTTTTTCAATTAATTTTCGGGCGACATCAATAAGTAAATCATCTTTTTCGCAAAATGTAATATTCGGCATGCGTGTCATAATAATATTGACAGGAATAGATGTCAACTCTTGTTTTCCGATGCTCGCGCGCAACAAATCTTTGCGTGACAAAGCCCCAACAAGCAACGATTCATCATCTACAACAAACAACGTGCCAACATCTTCTAAAAACATCGTGACAATCGCATCATAGACGCTTACGTTTTCGTTAATGACAACAGGAATGGACTGATAATCGCTCACCTTCATTTTTTTAATTTTATCAGCAAGCAGCTGCGTCCCCGTTTTTCCTGTATAAAAATAGCCAACACGAGGTCTTGCCTCTAAGTACCCAGCCATCGTTAAGATAGCTAAATCAGGCCGTAACGTCGCCCGTGTTAAATTGAGCTTTTCAGCAATATGCTCACCTGTAATCGGCCCGTGGTCTTTGACGATTTGTAAAATTTGTTCTTGACGTTTATTGAGTTCGATTGTCGCTCACCACCTTACAATAGGCTACATATAAGATCATATTATAATTCATCTTTATATTTTGCAAACAAAAGTGGGAAGCGGACAACGTTATATTTGTCCGCTTTCACCTTTTAACATATGGAGCTGCTGTAAAAACCGTTTTGTTTTCAGCGAAAGACCTGAATATTCATCGTAATAAGCTGAAATGATCGTTTGTAGTTGTTGTTTCGTTTCTTGTTTGACAGCAATTTGGCCAATGCGAGACAAATCGACGTAGTAAAACAGGCGAAGTAATTTTAAAACCGATGGCGTCATCGGAATGCGGTGTGGATCGTGCTCAAAACAACGGTGACAAAGAAATCCTCCGTGTGCAATCGAAAAGGCAAACGTTCCTTCTTTTTCCCCACAAATAGCACAGCCATCTAACTTCGGATACAGCCCGAATGCCGGAAGCAATTTCATTTCATATATGTACGTTAATACTTCGGCATCGAGCCCTTCATTCATATACGTCAATGTTTGTAAAAGAAGTTCAAACAAATACGGATTTGGTCGTCTTTCTTCCGTTGCTTTATCTGTCAATTCAACAACGTATGAGGCGTATGCTGTTAAAAAAATGTCTTCGCGTATATGGCGCATCGTTGAAAGCAATTCCCCTTGATGTAAGCTTCCGACGCCGCGACTTTTTTGAACGAGATATATGCCGTATGTAAATATTTGCGTAACAGAAGAAAGGCGGCTGCTTGGCTTTTTCGCTCCTCGTGCCATCGCAGCAACCTTTCCCCATTCGCGCGTAAATATCGTTACAATTTTATTCGTCTCTCCATAGTCAATCGTTCGAATAACAATGCCTTCACATTTTTCAAACATATAACATAACCTTCCAAAGTTAAAGGACGTGATAATCTCTTTCAGTTATATGATACGTGGAATCGCTGGCTTGCTCTTGCGTTTCGCGTTCTAGCTCCTTAAACAAAAGATACGTGTCAATATTCCCTGTTTGGCTGAACAGTTTCCAGGTAAAATCGAGCATCGAACCACACCTTTCTCTCGTTAGTTGACGGTGATTGAGCAGCTCACTTGTAGTTTGCCCTTTTTGCGCTGTCGCAATGTCTTTTAAAATTTTACAGCATTAATACTCATCTTCACGATAGCCAAGGTCTCGCAACTGTGCCATTTTATTGCGCCAATCTTTTTGTACTTTTACCCATAATTCTAAAAACACTTTTGAACCGAGTAGCGCCTCAATATCAGCGCGCGCACGTTGACCAATTTCCTTCAACATTTGACCACGCTTGCCGATAATAATTCCCTTTTGCGAATCACGCTCAACGATAATGGTCGCTGCAACATATACCGTATCTCCATTTCCGCGCCGTTCAATCGAATCAATTACAACCGCAATCGAATGTGGCACTTCTTCTCGCGTCAAATGGAGTGCTTTTTCGCGAATGAACTCAGCAATAATAAACCGTTCAGGGTGATCCGTTATTTGATGCGCTGGATAATATTGCGGTCCTTCTGGCAAGTAATGTTTAATTTGTTGCAACAACGTTTCTACATTGTTGCCTTGCAACGCTGAAATAGGGATGACTTCGGCAAATGAATGGAGCGAGCGATATTGCTCAATGAGCGGCAATAAATCGTCCGGGTGCACTTCGTCAATTTTATTAATGACTAAAAACACCGGTGTTTGCACTTGTTTTAAACGTTCAATAATAAACTCATCACCGCGACCGAGCCCCTCGACAGCATTCACCATAAATAAAATTAAATCAACTTCTTGCAACGCGCTTTGCGCTACTTTTACCATAAAATCGCCAAGCTTATGTTTCGGTTTATGAATGCCCGGCGTATCAATAAAAACGATTTGCGCGTCATCTGTTGTGTACACACCTTGAATTTTATTGCGCGTCGTTTGCGGCTTATCGCTCATAATTGCAATTTTTTGCCCGATGACGCGATTTAAAAATGTAGATTTTCCTACATTCGGTCTTCCGATAATTGCTACGAATCCTGATTTATATCCTTCTCGAACCATAAAAACCTCCATCGCATAAAATATGCTTGCTTTTTATTCTACCAAAATATGAACGCGATTTCACTACTATTTATGAAAATGTAAAGAATTTTTAAAAAATACATACAGATAAGGAAGGAAAATGGAAATCCCGATGATCACGGATATAAAAGCAAACACGAGTACAGCGCCAGCGGCTAAATCTTTCGCTTCTTTTGCTAACGGCCGATACTCATCTGTTACTAAATCAACCGTCCGTTCTATTGCGCTATTGACGATTTCTAAACTCATGACTGCTCCAATCGTCAAAAGCAACACGAGCCATTCCATTTTCGAGATACGAAACATCGCTGCAGCAACGATAACAGCAACCGTTGCCACGAGATGAATGCGCATATTTCTTTCATGACAAACGGCAAGACGAATGCCATTTAGAGCATATAATACGCTAGCGACAAACCGCTTCCAACGCATCATCAATCATCTCGTTAAGCCAAATTGTTGTAATAGTTGTTCTTGTTTCGTAAACATCTCTTTTTCTTCTTCTTCTGTTTCATGATCATAGCCAAGCAAATGTAAAAAACCGTGTACAGCTAAAAAACCGAGTTCACGCATAAATGAATGACCGTATTGCTCCGCTTGCTCGCGTGCTTTCGACACAGAAATAATAATATCCCCGAGCACAGGTGGAGCATCTACACCGACAATTTCAATTTCTTCTTCGCCCATTTCTTCAAGGGCGAACGAAATGACATCTGTCGGCTGATCTTTTCCACGATAATCGCGATTTATTTCGCGAATTTTTTCATTGTCAACAAACGTAATGCTCACCTCTGCGCCATCTGGCACACGTTCTTCCTTTGCCGCATGTTGCAATAGTTTTTCAATCAGTTCTACTTGTTCTTCTGTCATCTCATTTGTTTCATCCATAAAATCAATCACTAACATAAAATCTCCCTCTTTCTTTTGTTAAAGTGCAAAAAGGACCCACATCAACATGGGTCACATTTACATTCCAGCATCTTCGTATGCAGCGATAATTTTGCCGACGAGTGGATGGCGTACAACATCAGCTTGCTCCAAAAAGACGAATGAAATTCCGCTTACATTCGTCAAAATGTCTTTTGCAATCGCAAGCCCAGAACGAACTCCTTTCGGTAAATCGACTTGTGAAATATCTCCCGTAATCACCATTTTCGAGCCGAAACCGAGACGTGTTAAAAACATTTTCATTTGCGAAGGCGTCGTATTTTGCGCCTCATCTAAAATGACAAACGCATCATCTAACGTTCGCCCGCGCATATATGCAAGCGGAGCAATTTCAATCGCACCGCGCTCAATTAATCGTTGGGTATGTTCATGACCAAGCACGTCATGAAGCGCATCATAAAGTGGGCGTAAATACGGATCGACTTTTTCCTTTAAATCCCCCGGCAAAAAGCCTAAATTTTCCCCTGCTTCCACAGCTGGACGCGTCAAAATAATTCGCTTGACTTGTCCGTTTTTTAACGCTTGTACAGCCATCACAACCGCTAAATACGTTTTTCCTGTTCCTGCTGGCCCAATGCCGAAAATTAAATCATGGCGCTGGATAGCAGAAACGTATTGACGCTGACCGAGCGTTTTAACACGAATCGCTTTCCCTTTCGCATTTTTTCCGATTTCTTCATTGTACAGTTCAATAAAGTAAGAAATCGTTCCATTTTTCGCCATTTGTAGCGCATAAAGCACATCACGCTCGCTAATGACAATGCCTTTGCGAACAACAAGCAACAAATGACGCAACAACGCATCAACAAGCTCAATATGTTGTTTGTTTCCTGACACGCTTACCGATTCGCCACGCGTCACAATCGAAACACCAAGTTCTTGTTCAATGCGTTTCAAATGAACATCGTGCGTACCGAACAAAGCGAGCGCTTCATCTGCATTTTGTACGTTAAGGTGAATCGTGACAAACTGTTCCGACATTCCTCAGTCTCCTTGAATAATTGGTTGTGGTATCGCAATGTTTTCAATGACTTGGTAATGCATTTCTACTTTTACTTTACCATTCTCCTTCGCCTCATGCAAAACTTTTTCACCTTGAATGTTCGCATCCGCAGGTAGTTGTCGCTGTAACTGCTCGCGCGCAATTTGTTTCGCTACCGCTTTTGCTTGTTCGTACGAATACTCACGAACGGCTACTTCTTTTTCACGCCACACGACTTTTTCATAAACAATCGGTAACGTCCATGTGAAAAAGCGAAACGTTTTTTCATCTACTTGTTTTTCAAATTGTGAAAACTGCTCTTCATGATCCCAAAAAATTGGGATTTTCCACGACCAAAAACGAACGTAATGTGTTTCACGCTTTTTTCCCGTCAACATATAAAACGTCGTTTTCATCGGAACAGCAACAGTAGACTTGTACCATGTCTCGCCTAAAATTTGACCGCGCGCTGGCACGATCTCTGTCTGTCCTTCTTTTCCAATAAAACCGGAAACGAGCAATTGCCCCGGAACGACATGATCATTCACTTCTACAACCGCCTGACCTTGTTCAACAAACATGTACGTAATGACTGCTTTTTTCTTCGCAACAAGATGCTGTGGGGTATTCGATTTCGTTTCTGTTGGCCGCTTTTTTTCAACGACTTGACAATATAACGTCGTTCCACGCCACTCCACACCAATCCACGTAATCGCGTCTATATTGTTGATTACCGTTCGCTGAATCGTCTCAGGAGACGGAATGACAAATTGCAATGCACCGCGCTCAACCCCTATTTTTTTCAACTGCTGCCTAACAGTATGTTCGACTTCTGGATTCGCCCCTGTCACTTCAATACGCCAAATCATGTTAGATAATATAAACACGATACATATAAACGTAACGACTCCGACAACGATACCGCTATTTTTCCACGATGCTTTTAACCAAAACGGCGCACCTCGTCGATCGAGAACATATAATTTACAACCGCTTTTTCTCATCGCCCCTCGCACATGATGAATATCGCGAAGGAGCATATGGCACGTTAGCGAATTTTCCCCTTCCCGCTTCACGTTCCATACGTATATCCCACGACGTGTAAATTCATTTAATAACCGTTCTAATCCTTTTCCAACGATACGCACCCGTAAATTTCCAGTTAACTGATACATCCATTCGTTTTTCACACCCGCCCCCCCTATTCTTCCAAATATAAAACTTGACTAATTTTCCCCTCGAGCAAAATTTCTTCTGGCAAAATGGTTTTAATGGTAAACGATTCCCCTTTGACAAGCAACTGCCCGTTTTTCAGCAACAAGCGCAATTCGCGATCTGTAAACAAAAGCAAACCGCGATGATTTTCTATGTAGATATGAATATGTCCAATCATCGTAATACGGGGGAGGTCAGCGACAACATCCGCAGGCAGTTCCATTTGATTCGTTAGCCATTGTCGCATTTTGTTTTTCCATTTTCTGATCATAAACAAAACCCCCTTTCATCTCATATGTATGAGTGAAATGGGGGTTATAGCACTTATTTTCTACCGAACGGACGCTTTGCCCGCGGTGGACCGAGCACTTCTGAAAAAATTACACCTTGTACGAGCGGGTGTTTAGGTAATTGTTTCCTCTCCACTCGTTGCTCTTCCGTTCGTTGTGACACAATCATTTGCTCTTTTTCTTTCTTCACTGGGCGTCTTGTTCGTGGTTCCTCTTCGATCATAACGACTGTCGGCTTTTGTTCTTGTTGTTGTTTTTCAACTGTTTCTTCTGTCATTTTTATTCGTTTTCCAACCCACGAAACAAACGCCGCGAAAACAAAGACAAAAAATATGTTGTTAAGGAGCCAATCAATTAGCGCCATCATGTATTCCTCACTTTTTCTCGTCATCCGGATGTTGTGTCAATTTCCCAATGGAATCACGCATGTTCGTATCTGCCATAATGTTTTTTAAGTTCATGTAATCCATCACACCAAGTTTACCGGAACGGAGCGCTTCCGCCATCGCAAGCGGCACTTGCGCTTCCGCTTCCACAACTTTCGCCTGCATTTCTTGCACGCGCGCTTTCATTTCTTGTTCAAGCGCAACTGCCATCGCCCGACGTTCTTCCGCTTTCGCTTGGGCAATCTTTTTATCTGCTTCCGCTTGGTCTGTTTGCAATTCGGCACCAATGTTTTTCCCGATATCAATATCAGCAATGTCGATTGATAAAATCTCAAACGCCGTTCCTGAGTCTAGCCCTTTTGCTAATACGGTTTGTGAAATCATATCTGGATTTTCAAGTACTTTTTTATGATCGTCCTGGGACCCGATCGTAGAAACAATCCCTTCCCCTACACGTGCAATAATCGTTTCTTCTCCCGCACCACCAACTAATCGATCAATATTCGCACGTACAGTGATGCGTGCTTTCGCTTTCACTTCAATACCGTCCATCGCTACACCAGAAATAAACGGTGTTTCAATGACTTTTGGATTGACGCTCATTTGTACCGCTTCTAATACATTTCGACCAGCTAAATCAATTGCCGCACAACGTTCAAACGTTAAATTAATATTCGCTCGCTGCGCAGCAATTAACGCATTAACGACACGGTCGACATTTCCTCCCGCTAAATAATGGCTTTCTAATTGGTTAGTTGTGACATCAAGCCCTGCTTTTTTTGCCTTAATTAACGGATTAATGACACGCGATGGAATGACGCGGCGCAACCGCATCCCAATGAGTGTAAAAATGCTAATTGGCACACCCGAAGCAAGTGCGGAAATCCAAAGCATAACGGGAACGAACGAAAAAAATACAGCTAGCAACACAAGCCCTAACGCAAGCGCAATAATAAATAAAAGTTGATCCGGTGTCATACGATTTCCTCCTCTTTTTTACATTCTCGAACGACAACTTTTAACCCATCTACATCAACAACTTCAATCGGACGATGTCGTTCAATATATTCCCCTTCTGTGACGACATCTACACGTTCGTCATCAATGAGCGCCGTTCCTGCTGGCCGCAATACAGTGATTGCCACTCCGCGCTTTCCGATTAAATCAACGCGCGCTTCATGAGACACATACCCTTCTTCATTCCGTTGTTCATCAGTAAGCACGATTTTTTCAAAAAGCGCCATCTTTTTTTTGCTCACTCGACTGAGCCATATGCCCATCATAATCGCACTCACGACAGCTATGGCTAATGACACTGTAACGAAAGGGGAATGTTTTGCGGCTAAAAATAAGCTCCAGACGAGCGTACCAAGCCCGAAAAAGCCAATGACCCCACCCGGCACAAACAACTCAATGACTAACAAAATAAGGCCAATAGCAAACAACATCATCGCCCCAACGCTTGTTAAACCAGCTACTAAATGCGATGAGAAAAAAAGTAAAAAACAAATGATGCTTACAGTTCCTTTCCATCCCCAACGCGCATCGTACAGTTGCCAAACGAACGTGACGCTGCCGGCAATTAACAAAAGCGCGGCAAGAAATGGATGGGTGAAAACAACAATTGGACCGGCCATGCTTTTTCCTCCCTTCACCTTTATTATGTACGTATGAAAGAAGAAAAAGTTTCAAAAATCAAAAAAACACCTTACGATATCGTAAGGTGTTTTTAGCTTAAATGTTGTTGAACAAGCTTGTTGACGAGCGAGCCGTCCGCTTTTCCTTTCACTTTCGGCATGATCGCTCCCATCACTTTACCCATATCCGCTTTCGAGGAAGCGCCGACTTCGGCAATCGTTTCTTTGACGATTTGCACTAGCTCTTCTTCGCTCAACTGCTTCGGCATGTAAAGTTCAAGAACCGTAATCTCTTCCTTGACTTTATCAACAAGGTCTGTGCGACCAGCTTTTTCAAATTCTTGGAGGGAGTCTTTACGCTGTTTTAATTCGCGAGAAAGTACGGTTAATTCTTCATCTTCGGTCAACGTTTTGCCAAGTTTAATCGCTTCGTTTTGCAAAGCGGATTTCACCATGCGAATGACCGACAATTTGTCCTTCTCTTTGTTTTTCATCGCTTGCTTCATATCATTGTTCAAACGTTCGAGAAGACTCATAAATACACCCTCTTTTAATATTTGCGCTTTCTAGCCGCTTCAGACTTTTTCTTACGTCTTACGCTTGGCTTTTCATAGAATTCGCGCTTTCTTGCTTCTTGCAACGTACCTGTTTTTGAAACCGCACGTTTGAAGCGACGAAGAGCATCTTCAAGCGACTCGTTTTTACGAACGATCGTTTTCGACATCCTACTTCCCTCCCTCCGAACAAAACCGCTAATCCTTGGTACATGTGGAACATGTACTTTCAAAGTATAATATAACCAAGTTCATAAGTCAACTTCTTTTTATGAGCTTAACCGAACGATCTCATGATGATCATTTATCACGCGCACAAATTCCCCTTCATTATACGGATAACCTGCTTTTGTAATTTTCACTTTAACAAGTTGACCGACCATCTCTTCTGTTGCTGGGAATTTTACTTTTAAGTAGTTGTCCGTATAGCCAACATATAAGCCGCTTGTTGGATCTTCTTTGTACAGCTCTTCTGGAATGACTTCAAGCACTTGTCCTTCAAACTTCGATGCATATTCTTTCGCTAGCTGATCAGAAAGTGTAATTAAGCGATGAACGCGCTCATTTTTCACTTCCTCATCTACTTGATCTGGCATTCTTGCTGCTGGGGTGCCTGTCCGCTTCGAATATGGGAAAACATGCAATTCAGAAAAACGTTGTTCACGAATAAACGTATATGTCTCCATAAATTCTTCTTCCGTCTCACCCGGGAAGCCGACAATGACGTCGGACGTAACAGCTAAATCTGGAAATACTTCACGCAAACGCGCTAACCGTTCCGCAAAAAATTCCGTTGTATATTTGCGACGCATCCGCTTCAATACCGTATTTGATCCTGATTGCAACGGAATGTGTAAATGGCGGACGATTTTATCGGATTGTTTCAATACCTCGATCACTTCATCGGTAATTTGGCTCGCTTCAATCGACGAAATACGCAATCGTTTTAATCCTTTCACTTGCTCATCGATGTCGCGCAACAACATGGCGAAATTGTAGTCTTTCATATCTTCTCCATATCCACCTGTATGGATGCCTGTTAATACAATTTCCTTATAGCCTGCATCAACAAGCTGTTGCGCTTGGCGAATGACTTCTTTCGGATCGCGTGAACGCATTAAGCCACGCGCCCATGGAATAATACAAAACGTACAAAAGTTATTGCATCCTTCTTGGATTTTAAGCGATGCGCGCGTTCGATCTGTAAATGCAGGCACATCCAATTCTTCATATACGCGCGTTTTCATAATGTTGCGCACACCGTTAATCGGCTCACGCTGTTGTTTAAACTGCTCGATGTACTCTAAAATTTTTCCACGATCTTGTGTGCCGATGACGATATCGACACCTGGAATAGCCATCACTTCCGCTGGAGAAGTTTGTGCATAACAACCTGTTACACAAACGACCGCATCTGGATTGCGACGCACTGCACGCCGAATGACTTGGCGGCTTTTTTTATCGCCTGTATTCGTGACTGTACATGTATTAATAACATATACATCGGCATGGCTTTCAAAATCTTTTCGCTCATATCCTGCTTGTTTAAACAATTGCCAAATCGCTTCTGTTTCGTAATGATTTACTTTGCATCCTAACGTATGAAATGCAACCGTTGGCATATATATCACCTCACTTAAGTTCCCATTCATAAGACGCCGCTGACAACGCATATAACGGTGCCGTCTCCGCTCGTAAAATGCGCGGTCCAAGACTACATGTCATGAAACCATGTTGTTTTAATAACGTCACTTCTTGCTCGGATAAACCGCCTTCTGGTCCAAAAACAAGAAGAAGTGACTCACCTTCATTCATCGTTTGAAGAAGGTGGGCAAGTACACTGTGCCTTCCCTCTTTCGCTTCTTCTTCGTAAGCGATACATTTATAATCCATATCGTTCGCCCACGCAATGAGTTCACGAATCGTCATCGGAGCATAAACAGACGGCATATGTGCCCGGTGGGATTGTTCAGCTGCTTCTTTCACAATTTTTTGCCAACGTTCCACTTTTTTATCGCCTTTTTTCTCGTCCCATTTGACGATCGAACGAGATGTAATGAGAGGAAGGAAGCCTCTCGCTCCAAGCTCTGTTCCTTTTTGTAAAACGAGTTCGTATTTATCTCCTTTTAACAGTCCGCTTGCGACATAAATGTGCACAGGCAGTTCGACATTTGCCTCTATCCATTGTATAATACGGCATCGGACAAAATCATTGGAAATTTGTTCGATCTCACAAAGCATCGTTTCACTACGCTCATTACAACAAAGAAGACGATCACCTTCATTCATGCGCATGACCCGCCCGATATGATGGACGTCATCGCCAGAAATCATGACGTGATCGCCAACGATTTGCTCGTTACGTACGAAATATCGTTGCAATGCGAACACCCTTTTTATTGTTTTTTCGCAATAAATGCGATCCAATCTTCCATCGTTAACGTTTCTTCAATTGTGAAACCAGCGCGAAGAAGACCTTCTTTCACTTCTTGTTTTTTCGTTTGAATAATGCCCGATGTAATAAATACGCCTCCCGAACGCAACAAACGATACGCATCATCGACAAAACGAAGAATAATTTCAGCTAAAATGTTCGCAACGATGACATCTGCTTGCTCATCGACTCGATCAAGTAAATTGTTTTGCGAAACGGTGACGACATCGTGCACTTTATTTAACTTCACGTTCAATTTTGCACTTTCTACTGCGACAGGATCTAAATCGAGCGCATGAACACGTTTCGCTCCTAACATCGCAGCAGCAATACTTAAAATGCCTGAACCGGTACCGACATCGACGACCGTATCGCCTTCTTTGACCGTCTTTTCAAGCGCTTGAATACACATTACTGTCGTCGGGTGCGTCCCTGTGCCGAACGCCATGCCTGGATCTAATTCAATAATTAATTCGTCGCTTGAAACGGGTTCATACGTTTCCCATGTCGGAACGATCGTAAATCGCTCAGAAATTTTGACCGGATTGTAATACTTTTTCCACGCTGTCGCCCATTCCTCTTCGTTCACTTCGCTAATCGTAATTTTGTTTCGTCCAATATCGATGTTATATAACATTAAATTGTTAATCGCCTGTTTAATTTCTTCGACCGTTTCACCTAAAAAGCTATTTACCGGCAAATACGCTTTAATAATAACTCCTTCTTCGGGGTAATCGTCAGGATTGAGTTGGTAGATTTCCCCGTAAGTCGTTTCTCGTTCTTTCGTTAATTCAAACGGATCTTCAATGACGACGCCACCCGCACCTGCTTCATGTAAAATATTTGAAATCGCCTCGACCGCTTCGTGTGTTGTATGAATGCTTATTTCAGACCATTTCATGATCTACCAACTCCTCCTTCACGTTACTCCCCTTTAAATGCTCGCTTCACTTTCGCAAAAAAACTATCTTCTTGTCCATGCCCTTGACTGAGTTGTTCAAACTCACGCAACAATTGTTTTTGACGTTCGGTTAACTTCGTTGGTGTGACAACACGAACACGAATATGTTGGTCTCCTTTTCCATATCCATGCACATTCGGTACGCCTTTTCCTTTTAAACGGAATTTCGTACCTGTTTGCGTACCTGCTGGAATTTTCAATTTCACTTTTCCATACAACGTCGGTACCTCAATATCCGCACCAAGCGCGGCTTGCGTAAACGTAATTGGCATTTCACAATAAATATCATCGCCATCGCGTTCAAAAAACTCATGCGGTTCAACATAGAAAACGATGTACAAATCTCCAGGCGGTCCACCGTTTATTCCTGGTTCACCTTGACCTGCTAAGCGCAATTGTTGACCGTCATCGACACCGGCAGGAATTTTGACGTGAATTTTTTTCCGTTTTTTCACACGACCTGTTCCATGACATGTCGAACATTTTTCTTTAATAAAGTGTCCTGTGCCACCGCAATGATGACACGGGCGACGATTTACGATGCGACCAAACGGCGTCGCTTGTTCAATCGTTAATTGACCTGTACCGTGACAATGTGCGCACGTTTCTTTTTTCGTTCCTGGCTTCGCTCCAGAACCATGGCACGTATCGCACGTGTCTTCACGTGGAATTTCAATGTCCGTTTCTTTTCCAAAAACCGCTTCTTCGAATGTAAGTCTCATCGTATATTGCAAATCTGCCCCTGCACGCGGTGCGTTCGGATCACGTCGACGCCCACCGCCAAAAAAGCTACTAAAAATATCTTCAAAGCCGCCAAACCCACCGAAGTCAAAATCAGCCCCGCCAAATCCACCAAACTGTTGATTCGGATCCGTATGGCCGAATTGATCATAGTGGGCACGCTTTTGGTCATCGCTTAACACTTCGTATGCTTCTTTAATTTCTTTAAACTTTTCAGCTGCATCGGGCGCTTTATTAATATCTGGATGATACTGTTTTGATAACTTTCGATATGCTTTTTTAATTTCTTCTTTTGTTGCGTTTTTACTCACGCCGAGCACTTCATAGTAGTCTCGTTTACTCATGATCACCCACTCCCGACTCGTTCACATGAACGTAATTTTATCATTGTCTGAACTTGTTGCGCAATATATTTGATGTTTCCATAGCAAAAAAGTCAAAGCCAAGGCAGGCCTGACTTTGACTTTTTGTTTGTTTACTTATCTTCTTTCACTTCTTCAAATTCCGCATCGACGACGTTGTCGTCTTTTTTGCCTTCGCTTTGTTGTGCTTGCGCTTGTTTAGCCGCTTGCTCATATAGCTTAACAGAAAGCTGTTGCACAACTTCTTGCAACGCGTTTTTCTTCGCGCGAATGTCTTCGATATCTTTGCCATCAAGCGCTGCTTTTAATGCATCTTTTGCTTCTTGCGCTTTTTTCACATCCGCTTCGTCTACTTTTCCTTCTAATTCTTTTAACGTTTTTTCTGTTGTGAAAATGAGATGGTCTGCTTCGTTGCGAAGTTCCACTTCTTCTTTTCGCTTCCGGTCTGCTTCTGCATTTTCTTCTGCTTCTTTAATCATGCGTTGAATTTCTTCTTCAGACAAACCAGAAGAAGATTTAATTGTAATCGATTGCTCTTTATTTGTACCTAAGTCTTTCGCGCGCACGTGCACAATACCGTTTGCGTCAATGTCAAATGTGACTTCAATTTGCGGTACACCGCGCGGAGCTGGCGGAATGTCTGTTAATTGGAAGCGACCGAGCGTTTTGTTATCGGCAGCCATCGGACGTTCACCTTGTAAAACGTGAATGTCTACAGCCGTTTGGTTATCTGCTGCCGTTGTGAAAATTTGCGACTTGCTTGTCGGAATAGTTGTATTGCGCTCAATTAATTTTGTAAAGACGCCACCCATCGTTTCAATACCGAGCGAAAGTGGTGTTACGTCTAATAATACGACGTCTTTTACGTCCCCTGCGATTACTCCACCTTGAATCGCTGCACCGATCGCAACAACTTCGTCTGGGTTTACTCCTTTATGAGGCTCTTTGCCAATTTCTTTTTTAATCGCTTCTTGAACAGCTGGGATGCGCGTTGAACCACCAACAAGAATGACTTTGTCGATATCTGCAGGCGTCAATCCAGCGTCTTTTAACGCTTGACGAACAGGTCCCATCGTGCGCTCAACTAAGTGCGCCGATAATTCTTCAAATTTTGCGCGCGTTAACGTCATTTCTAAGTGAAGTGGACCGTTTTCATTTGCGCTAATAAACGGCAATGAAATTTGCGTTTGCATCACGCCAGAAAGCTCTTTTTTCGCTTTTTCTGCCGCGTCTTTTAAACGTTGCAACGCCATTTTATCTTTTGATAAATCAATGCCGTGTTCTTTTTTGAACTCTTCAACTAAATAATCGATGATGACTTGGTCAAAGTCGTCACCACCGAGGTGGTTGTCACCAGCCGTCGCTTTGACTTCGAATACGCCATCACCTAACTCAAGAATCGATACGTCAAACGTACCTCCACCAAGGTCGTATACGAGAATCGTTTGATCTTCGTCCATTTTATCTAATCCGTATGCTAACGCAGCCGCTGTTGGCTCGTTAATGATGCGCTCGACTTCTAAACCAGCGATGCGGCCAGCATCTTTTGTCGCTTGACGTTGCGCATCGTTAAAGTAAGCTGGAACAGTAATCACGGCACGTGTGACAGGTTCACCTAAGTACGCTTCCGCATATGATTTTAAGTATTGCAAAATCATTGCAGAAATTTGTTGTGGTGTATATTCTTTTCCTTCTACTTGTACTTTATAGTCTGTACCCATATGGCGCTTAATCGAAATAATTGTATTTGGGTTCGTAATGGCTTGACGTTTTGCGACTTCGCCGACTAAACGCTCACCGTTTTTAAACGCAACGACAGATGGTGTCGTGCGACCTCCTTCTGGGTTTGGAATAACTTTTGGCTCGCCGCCTTCTAACACAGCGACGCAAGAGTTTGTTGTACCTAAGTCAATGCCGATAATTTTGCTCATACATAATCCCTCCTCATTGATTTACTTTGACCATTGCTGGACGAATGACACGATCTTTTAATTTGTAGCCTTTTTGGAACTCTTCCACAACTGTATTTGGCTCATAATTTTGATCATCCACTTGCATCACTGCTTGGTGCACATGCGGGTCGAACGGTTTTCCAACCGATTCAATGACTTCGACCCCTTCTTTTTTGAGCGCTTCAACTAATGAGCGATAAACCATTTCCATTCCTTGCAATAACGACTTTGCTTTTTCATCTTCTACTTGCACTTGTAACGCGCGTTCAAAGTTATCTAAAATCGGCAACAAATCGGAAACTAAACTTTGCGCGCGGTATTTTTCAGCAGCTTCCATATCTAAACGCACACGGCGACGATAGTTGTCAAAATCGGCATGCAGGCGAAGTAAACGATTTTCTGTTTCTGCTAACTTCGCTTCCAGTTGAGCAATTTTTTCATATGCAAGCGCTAGCTCATCTTGTTCTTCTTGTTGTGTTTCTTCACTTTGCACTTGCTCCTCTTGCGCTTGCTCGTCTTGTACGTCTTCCAATTGTTCAACCGTTTCATCATATGTACGCTGTTCTTTCTCCATCTTCTCACCTCCCTCAAGCACTTGAAAAGCGGATGGGGAAATTCCCCATCCATAATATTGACATCGCTAATCTTTTTGATACCACACCGATAACACCTTCGACAAATCCGTCGCAACAAGGTTTAATAGTGAAATGACGCGCGAATATTCCATACGAGTCGGTCCAAGAACAGCAATCGTACCAAGCTTTTCTCCATCGACAGAATATGTCGCTGTAATTAAACTGCAGTTTTCCATTCCTTCTACATCGTTTTCTGTGCCGATTTTCACTTGAATGCCTTGTTGCTTATGCTTTCTCAACAAACGATAAAACTCTTTTTCTTGTTCAATGACATTCAGCAATGCGCGAAGCTTATCGATGTCGCTAAATTCCGGTTGACGAAGCATGTTCATTTTTCCGCTTAAAAACATTTGCGCAGGCGCGTTTAAATCTAAAGAAGACGAAATCATTCGCAACATGTGGTCGTAGCTTTGGATATGTTCGCGAAGCACGTGCGCAACTTCCGTTTGAATTTTATCTGTTAAATCTTCTAAAGGTACACCTGTCAACCGCTCGTTTAAAATGTTGACCATTTTTTCAACGTCCGATGGTGGAATGGACGATGGCAACGTCACAACATGCTTTTCTACATATCCTGTATCGGTCACAATAATCGCAACTGCTGTTTCAGCATTCAGCGGAACGATTTGAATCGTTTTTAATTTATGTTCTTTCACCGAAGGACCGAGGACAACGGTTGTATAGTTCGTCAAGTCCGATAAAATTTGCGCCGATTTTTCAATGAGCTTTTCTAATTCATATATTTGTTCATGGAAAATGGACTGGATCGTTTGTACATCTTTTTGTGTTAACTGGACAGGTGGCAATAAATGGTCAACGTAATAACGATATCCTTTTTGAGAAGGAACGCGACCAGAGGAAATATGCGTCTTTTCAATAAAACCTAGCTCCTCTAAGTCCGCCATCTCGTTACGAATCGTTGCTGAACTAAACGTAATTTGCTCTTTTTTCGATAACGTTCGTGAACCAACAGGTTGCCCAGAACGAATAAAATCATCGACAATAATTTTTAAAATTAACAATTGGCGATCTGTTAGCAACGCTCATCACCTCTGTTAGCACTCTAATGAAGCGAGTGCTAAATCTACTATTAAGGTATCAAATTGCACTTGTCGTGTCAAGATGAAACGCCAAGAAACGATTGAAATACTTCATTTCCAAGCAATTTGCCGCGATGAGTAAGGAAAATTGCTTCCTCTGTCTCTTCAAGCAATCCGTTTCGTTTTTGCAAGGCAATGGCTTCACCGAACACGTCATGCACCGTTTTTCCATATCGCATGAAAAATTCATTTTTATTAACCCCTTCGATTTTTCGTAAACCAAGAAACATATGCTCTTCCATTTGCTCCTCTTTCGACACAACATGCGTGTCCACATGTGGCAACTGTCCTTGCTCAATGAGCTGTATATATTTTTTAATCGGTCCAGCGTTTACATGTCTTATGCCGTTCATATAGCCATGGGCGCCTGCACCAAATCCGTAGTAATCGTCGTTATTCCAATATGTCATATTATGACGGCTATCAAACCCTTTTTGAGCGTAATTACTTAGTTCATATTGTTTATATCCGTGTTGCTCCATCTGTTCCATAATCATTTCATACATATATGCTTCTTCTTCTTGACTTGGCAACGGCAACGTCTGCTTTTTCATTAAGTTGTAAAATACTGTTTTTGGCTCAATAATGAGCGAGTAGGCAGACACATGTTGAATCGGCAACGAAAACGTCACACGTAACGTTTCTTTTAGATGGTCGATCGTTTGTGTCGGCAATCCGTACATTAAATCGATATTTATATTATGAAAGCCGAGCTTGTGCGCGCGCTCAATCGTCTCGATCGCTGTTTTTTTCGTATGGGTACGTCCGATGCGTTGGAGCAATTCACGATCGAACGTTTGCACGCCAAAACTGAGGCGGTTCACTCCCCACTGCTTAAGCACGTATAACTGCTCATCGCTCACTTCATCCGGATTCGCTTCAACGGTGAACTCGACATCGGAAGCGAGCGAAACGATGCGGTGAATGGCACGCAATAATCGATCAAGCTGTCGAACGGTCAATGACGTCGGCGTTCCTCCTCCGATAAATACGGTTTGTAATTGCGGTGTCGGAACACGTTCAAACGTCCGTTCCATTTCGATGATTAACGCGTCGATATAAGCGTCGACCGGTTGTTGATGTAAAAATACTTTATTGAAATCACAATAATGGCATATGTGCGTACAAAACGGAATATGAATATATGCTGCTTGAATCATTTGTTTCACCCTTTTCTATGCAAAAAACCGCAGAAACATTCTGCGGTTTATTTTTGATCGTCCATCTTTAACACAGCCATGAACGCTTCTTGTGGCACTTCAACGGAGCCGACTTGTTTCATGCGCTTTTTCCCTTCTTTTTGCTTCTCAAGCAACTTTCGCTTACGGGAAATGTCTCCACCGTAACATTTCGCTAATACGTTTTTGCGCAACGCTTTAATTGTTGAACGCGCAATAATTTTATTGCCGATAGCAGCTTGCACAGGTACTTCGAATTGTTGACGCGGAATTAAATCTTTTAACTTTTCAACGATGACTTTTCCGCGATCGTATGCTGAGTCGCGATGGACGATAAACGATAAAGCGTCGACTTTTTCACCGTTTAATAAAATGTCCATTTTTACAAGTTTAGACGGCTTATAGCCAATCAACTCGTAGTCAAACGATGCGTATCCTTTCGTGCTCGATTTTAAAATGTCAAAGAAATCGTACACAATTTCAGCAAGCGGCAATTCATATGTGAGCGTCACACGTCGCTCGTCTAAATATTGCATATCGCCAAAAATGCCTCGTTTCTTTTGGCATAGTTCCATGACAGGACCGACGAAATCGTTCGGTACCATAATCGTTGCTCGCACGTACGGCTCTTCGACGCGATCAATTTTTTGTGGATCTGGCATGTTTGACGGGTTATCGACCGCTAACTCTGTTCCGTCCGTTAAATATACTTTATAGATAACGCTTGGCGCTGTCGCAATAATATCAATGTTAAACTCGCGCTCTAATCGCTCTTGAATAATTTCCATATGCAAAAGCCCTAAAAAGCCGCATCGGAAACCGAAACCGAGCGCTTGGGACGTTTCTGGTTCAAACTGCAACGCTGCATCGTTTAACTGAAGCTTTTCTAACGCCTCACGCAAATCGTTGTAGCGCGCTGTATCGATTGGATACAAACCGCAAAATACCATCGGATTTAAACGACGATACCCTGGAAGCGGTTCGCTTGCTGGATTGTCCGCATGCGTAATCGTATCCCCGACGCGTGTATCGCTTACGTTTTTAATCGATGCCGTTAAGTAGCCGACATCCCCAACGGTCAATTCGTCAACGACTTTCGCTTTCGGTGTGAATACCCCGACTTCAACGACTTCAAATTCTTTTCCTGTCGCCATCATTTTAATTTTTTGACCTGCTTTCACCGTTCCTTCTACGACGCGGATGTATGCGACAACACCGCGATACGGGTCATAAAGCGAGTCGAAAATAAGCGCTTTAAGCGGGGCATCTGGATCTCCAGACGGGGCAGGAATTTTTTGAACGATTTGCTCTAAAATTTCATCAATTCCAATGCCGACCTTCGCTGATGCTAATACAGCTTCTGATGCGTCAAGACCGATCACATCTTCAATTTCTTGGCGAACACGCTCAGGGTCCGCACTTGGTAAGTCAATTTTATTAATGACCGGCAAAATTTCCAAATTGTTATCAATCGCTAAATATACGTTAGCAAGCGTTTGTGCTTCGATGCCTTGCGCCGCGTCAACGACTAAAATCGCCCCTTCACACGCCGCTAAACTACGCGACACTTCGTACGTAAAGTCGACGTGACCAGGTGTATCAATTAAATGTAAAATGTAATCTTCTCCATCTTTCGCTTTGTAATGAAGCTGGACTGCATTTAATTTAATCGTAATGCCGCGCTCGCGCTCTAACTCCATCGAATCGAGCGCTTGTTCTTTCATTTCGCGTTCAGATAGCGCACCCGTCTTTTCAAGAATGCGGTCGGCAAGCGTAGATTTGCCGTGGTCGATATGTGCAATAATGGAAAAGTTGCGAATGCGATCCCTTCTTTTTAGTCTCTCTTCACGATTCATCTATGTTCCACTCCTATAATTTCCGAAATACGCTAGCTTTGATTATAGCAACAACGTTTGCAATATTCAACGCAAAATGAAGAAAAGGCGGATCGTTATCCTGCCTTTTGCATAAACGAAAGCATATGTTCAACGAGCGAATGAACGAATGTCGCAAGTTTTTGTCCTGCCTTTGAAAACATGTTAAATGCCTCAATTTGTTGTAATTTTTCTTTTTTTTCTTCAATCGATTGCCCGAGCACGATCGTTTCTTCTTTTGATACGTGTATGACCCGCTCAAGCGACGGATCGTTATACCCTTTCATTTTCCGCATTCCTTCGTTCGCTTGCTGCATGCCGAGCAATACACCTACTAAAAAAATGACGGCGATGAGTAAACTTTGAATCGTAAATTTCACCATCTTACTCACCTACTTTTTTTCTGCCGGTTGAGTCGCATTTACTTTTTCTGCTTGCCAATAATATTCGCTAAATACATCTGCCACAGCTGATGCCGTTCGATACAATTCTTGAAACGTATTATCGACTCCGCCAAACTCGATTAAAATCGCGTTCTCCGATAAATCTTGATTAAACTTTCCATTTGTTCCGACCCCTTTTTTCTCAAATGTTCCGCGGCTTAACCCAGGATATTTTTTTTCAAGCAGTTCGTGCAATTTCGTCACAAGCTGTAAGTTTTTTTCATACTTTGCGTTCTCCCCACCGATAATAAACGACACTCTCGCATAGTCAACGCCGTTAATCGTCACGGTCGTATCATTGCGACGCCGGGAATCACGGTGAATGTCAATGAGATATTGAACGTCTCGATTGTTTGCCATCGCTTCGACAACTGTTTTACGCGACATATCATACGCTTGATAATATTGCATATTATTTTTTAACAACTTCCCGATAAAATCGGTCGTATCAACAACAACACCGATGCCGCGCTTCTCCAATTCTTCCCCTAATTTTTTTCCGACTTTCGTTACATTCACCGTCGGATGATGCGCAAAGTTTGGATTCGTCACCCCTTTTAACGCTGGCAAGTACGATTCTTGTGTATGTGTATGATAAATGTAGACAACTTTCTTTCCTCCTGTCGTTTGGGAAGGAGCAGGAGCAGGAGGTGTTTCTTCCTCTTGAAGCTGCTCTTGTGCCGCTTCTCGCTCAGCAAGCAACACTTCTAAAGGAGGGGGCGACTCGTACGGAATGTTCGTAAAGTTCGTTCCTTCACCAGCTAAAATAATTTCGCTATCATACAGTGAAAAGCCGGGCAACTCCCGTCCTAACAAACTGCGCGGATCATGAAAATTCACGCTTGTTGTCATTTGAAAAAAATATGTAGAATACGGCAGTTGCTGTTTTTCTTTTGGTAGCATTTCACGAAAATACACATTTTCAAATGAAAGTACATATACAAGCGACTCCGTCGAAAAACGATTCGTCATTTCATGAACAGAAGAAGAGGAAAGGCGATATGTTGACGTCGCTGTCATTGTCGCGACAACTGTTATCGTACTAATAAACGTAAACAAAATGAATATAATCCACTTTTTTATGCTTGTTCCGTGAACGGTCACCATCATTTTCTTCACTTCACCCTTTCAAAGCTTGTCTACTCTATCAATATGACAACGCTTTGAAAGATAGAACGAAAAACTAATGCGTATATGCCCCAACGTTTTCTTGATCAATGCGGTGATGTAGGGCAGCATTCAACCCGCCTGCTAATATGTTTGCCATTTCCTCAATAAATACATCGACCTCTTTTGGCGTAACCATTAAATTATGGCCGATCGGGGCGAGCACTTCGTAAATTAACTTCCGTTTTTCTTCTTCATCAAGCATGCCGACCATCCCTAAAAAAGTAGAACGATCCGATTCGCTCGGTAAATCTTCTTCCGTCAACTTTTTTTTCTTCCCGAATACGAGACTCGCCGGGGCAAGAGCACGGGCAGGTTGATTGCCTTCTTTCATCTCGCGACCGAGATGTTTTAACAATAAGTCAATCGTGTCGCTTGCAATTGACACAGCATCAACAACCGTCGGCACACCAATCGCAATGACAGGAATACCTAACGTTTGTTTACTAAGTTCTTTTCGTTTATTTCCCACTCCTGATCCCGGGTGAATGCCTGTATCAGAAATTTGAATGGTAGCATTTACTCGTTCAATCGAACGCGCAGCTAACGCATCAATGGCAATAATAAAATCCGGTTGAATTTTTTCAACAATGCCGGCAATGACGTCGCTCGTTTCAATGCCTGTCATCCCCATGACCCCTGGAGCGAGCGCACTGACCGACCGAAATCCGTCTTGAACACTTTCTGGTTGCAGTTGAAATAAATGGCGCGTCACGACTAAATTCGATACAGCTAACGGACCGAGCGCATCAGGGGTTACTTCCGCATTCCCTAATCCGACAACAAGACAACTTGCTTCTTTCGAAATGCCAAGCTGCTGTAAAAAGGCATGAAAATGTTTGGCGAATAGCTTCTCCACTTTTTGCTGCAAATCGGTATCTTGTGTTCGAATGCCTTGCGCCTCTATCGTCAAATATTTTCCAGCTTTCTTCCCTAACGTTTTTGCACCTTCCTCTGTCACTTCGACAAACGAAAAATGAATGCCATCTTCTTCCCAATCGCGAATGAATACCCCTTCCAGCGACGTTTGTTTTTCGTTTTGCAATCGTTCTTCAATGGCTATTTCGTGCGCTTCAATGGCTAAATCCGTTCGTACGCTATACGGTCGTAAATCAATCATACGGTCTCCTCCATGTATTTTTTATCATTTGTTTTATCCATTTTCCTCCTTTTTCATACAATCGCACTTTTCCGGCTTTGCCCTATTGCATAATTAAGAGCAGTTTGGTAGAATATCACTTGTTCTTATTGTTCATCGAACTGTCGCGTATTGAACGTATATATTTGCGATCGGTTAACGGAGGTGAAAAAAATGGCAAACATTAAATCTGCAATTAAACGTGCAAAAACAAGCGAAAAGCGCCGCGCTCATAACGCAGCTATGAAATCAGCAATGCGCACAGCAATCAAAAAGTTTGAAGCGCTTGTTGAGTTAAAAGACGTGGAAAAAGCAAAAGAAGCTTTCGCACTTGCAACGAAAAAAATTGACAAAGCAGCTAGTAAAGGCTTAATCCACAAAAATGCTGCAAATCGCTATAAATCACGTTTAGCGAAAAAATTAAACAGCATTACAGCATAATGAAAAAACAGCTTGTCATACGCGGCAAGCTGTTTTTTTCATTTCGGGAGGGGAGATATATGTTTCATTGGGTAAAACAACAGTTAAAAACGATTTCGCTATTTTCCCAACTATCTGATGAAGAACTAGAGGCGATCGTACATATCGCAACCGTTCGAACGTATAAGCCGAAAATGCTTGCGTTTCTGCAAGGCGAACCGCTTGAGCGCGTCTTTTTTATCGCTCGTGGGACAGTAAAAATTTACAAAACAGATGTAAGCGGAAAAGAACAAATTGTATCTATTTTACAAGAGGGAGATATGTTTCCACACACCGGCTTTTTTCGGCGTGGCACGTATCCTGCACATGCGGAAATGATGGACGAAACAACACTTATTGTCATTCCGATTGAGCAATTTGAACAAACACTCATTTGTTATCCACAGCTATGTATCAAGCTTTTTCGCATCATGGGCGAAAAAATTATTGAATTGCAAACACGATTAGAAGAACTTGCTTTTCACAATACAGCTGAGCAATTGGCACGGCTTTTCATTCGATTAGCAACAACAAACGGCGTATATATGAACGGTCGTTATCGCCTAAAAACATTGCTCACAACGCGAGAATTAGCCAATATGATTGGCGCCGCGCGCGAAACGGTCAGCCGTGTACTAAGCCAACTCAAACAGCAAGGGATCATTACGACAGATGATGATGGCTACTATATGATCGATGTCGATGCGTTACAACAAAAGCGGTAGATAAAATCTCTACCGCTGCAACTTTAAGAAAAACAACTGCAATATCAACTGTTTATCCATTGCGCTACTTTTTAGCGCATAGTCGGTTTCTGCTAAATCGTATAAAATGCTCATGAGCTGTTGTTCTGAAAATCCGCTCGCATAACTTGCCGCTACTTTCACACGAAACGGATGAACACCTAACATCGAGGCGATTTGTTGTTGACCGTACCCTGTTTTCATCAGTTCCTTCACTTCATAAATAAGCCGAAATTGACTTGCTAATAGAGCAACAAGCTTAATTGGTTCTTCATTTTGGCGCAACAAATCTTGAAGCGTTTGCAACGCAGCTGGGACGTCTCGCTTTGCCATTTGTTCAACGAGGGTAAATACGTTTTGTTCCAGCGTGCGCGACACAAGTAACCGAACATCACTTGCTGTAATGGAGCGCTGCTCAGCAAAAAGCATAAGCTTTTCAATTTCATTCGCTAATGTCGCTAAATCTGTGCCGGCTAATGTAAGTAACACATCGATCGCATCATCGTCGATTTGACATTGTCCTTTTACCCATTGCTTTAATTCTTTTTCGTTGAGCGGTTTGGCGACGATCACGTGCGCTTTTTTTAATAACGCTTTCGTCACTTTTTTCCGTTCATCCAACTTTTCATACATTCCAACGAAGATGACGCTAGAAAACGGAGCGGGCTTTTCAATATAAGCTTCTAACCGTTTTATATCGTGTTCCACTTTTTCTTTCCCTTTTTCCGCCGTTAAAAAATACGGTTGCTTCACAATCACGATTTTGCGCTCACCGAAAAACGGAAGCGTTTCCGCATCTTCAAGCGCCACTTCAATTGGTGTTTCTTCACAATCGTATGTACTAACATTCCATTCACGTTCTTCATCTGACAACGCCCGGCGAACAATTTGTTCATACGCTTGCTTCATTAAAAAATGCTCCGTGCCATATATGACATATAGTTGTTCCATGTTCTCTTCCCCATTCTTCATCCATTTTCTTTAAAGAACATACAACGTTTCGGAGCATTTTACAAGGGAGTTAGCAGATGAAAATCGCCAACTCCCATTTATTTAAACGTTGGAAAACAAGCCCTAGGAACTCATTTGTCCAACGGGTATCCTTATCTTTTCCGATCTCGCACGAACTATTTGTGACAACTGTTGTCAACGATGTAGATTTTCTCTCTTTTTTCCCTTATACTAATGGTGAGAAAATAGGAGGGATGGTCATGAACGAATTTGAAAAAAACGTTCAATGTACGCGCAACGATGCCGTTGACTCGGCTGTTGGCTTCATCGTATCATTCGGCTTTTTTGCCACTATGTTCATTATTGCTACACTTGTTAAATTTTTCGGCGCATAATGAACACCCGAAAGAGATTGCACGTTGCAGTCTCTTTTTTCTTTCATTTTATGGGGAAAACGTTTGAATGGTGCTTATCCGTTTCGAAAAACGAATGACGATCGCACCATGTTCATCCGTACGAAACGTACGAACGTGATAGTCACGCAAACGGTCGATCACTTCACGATGCGGATGACCGTATCGATTGCGACGTCCGACTGAAATAAGCGCCACTTTCGGACGAATATGTCGTAAAAATGGCTCAGATGTCGATGTGTTACTTCCGTGATGCCCGACTTTTAATATGTCAACGGGCAATGAGCGGTACATCGTTATGAGTTGTTGTTCTCCTTTTTCTTCTAAATCACCTGTAAATAGCCAGTATGCTCCTCCCATAAACGCATACAGCACAATCGAACCGTCATTCGTCGTCTCTTCATTTCCAAATGGAGAAAGAATGTGAAATTGCGCCTTCCCAACCGTCCAACGATCGCCGCTTTTCACCATTTGAACATGCGTCCCTTTATTGATCGCATGTGCCATGACCGTTTGCAGCAAATCATTTTTGTGCATACCGACAAACAATTTTCGCACACGGACAGCATTTAATACATCGCTTGCATCCCCAATATGATCGAAATCACCATGTGTCACAATGAGCGCATCAAGTGCCCGAACCCCCTTTGCTTTCAAAAATGGAACGATGACATCTTCTCCGACACGAAACGATTGCTTCCTTTTTCTCCACGGCTCATCGCCAAATGACATCGTTCCGCCCGTATCAATCATATAAATGGCTTTTCGATACGGCAATTCGATATATATACTATCTCCTTGTCCAACATCTAACATGACGACTTCACCACTCGGACGAAAAAACGGCCAAACGAAATGGACGATGATCACAAAAAGAAACGAAAAACGAAAGATGATTTGTTTATACTCAAACGAAAGAAAAAAGAGAGCAATCGAGATGATATAAGCGATCAATAGCCATGTTGGCGGACGACCGAGGGTGAGCAAAAACGGATCTGCTAATGAAGTGACAAGTTTGTTTGTATGTTCAATTACAAACGTCAATACATATGTGATGATCGGGCTAACAAACGGCACAAAAACGTGAATGAACCATGCGAGAAATGAGAGCGGCAAAATGACAAAAGAATAAAGCGGAACAAAAATGATGTTTAATGGAATCGATAAAATGGAAACTTCATAAAAATGGTAAAGCAAAATCGGCAATGCCCCTATTTGTGCAATAAACGACGTCATAAACAACTGACGAATCATTGAACGTTCGTTTTGAATAAACGAAGAACAAATGATTAACGCGAAACAAACGAGAAAAGATAATTGAAAACCGAGATGAAATATCATATATGGATCTTTTAGTAGTAAAAGAAGACAAGCGACGCTTAATGCATCAAGCGTACGAAGACGAGAGGAAAAGAGAAGAAAACAACTTGTCATCACTGCTGCGCGCATCACTGACGGAGCCGCCCCTGATAAAATGACGTATAAAGGAATAAAACATAATAAAATCACGGTTGCTCGTTCTCGTGTGATTCCGAAACGAATGAATAAATAAAAACAACCACCAGCAAGCAATGTCATATGCAAACCTGAAATCGCTAGCAAATGGATAAGCCCTAACTTTTGATAGCTCGCAAGAACGGTTGGCTCTATATCGCTTCGTTCACCATAAATTAGCGCCTGCATAAACGCGCCTACGTCATGAGGAAAATGGCTTTGAATGTAGCGAATGCCTTGTTGACGAATGATTTGTAATCGTTCCACCCATGTCACATGTGTGCGCATGCACCGTTCAAGCGAAGTAGGGCGAACGATCCAATGGATACGATGATAAAATAAATATTGGCGATAATTGAACGCATACGGATTCGTCGGTAAAGATGGACGTTCAAGCGCTCCTTTCACCAAACAGGCTGTACTGATTTGAAGCGCATCCCATTCTTGTTTTTCTTCTTCTGTACGAAGGCGATAAATAAGCTGTAAACGTTCTTGTTTCCATTGTACAACCGTTTTTATTCGATCCCCATCGATATAAATCGGAGCAACAAATCGCACGAAAAACGCTGTTTCATGTCCTAAAAGTGTCGTCACGTTATGACGATCGATCCAATGGCTCCATAACGAAAAAAACAAATAACCGCTAGCACAAACGAAAAAGAACGCCCGCTTCCGCCAAAACAAAAACAAATGATACGCAACCGAGAGCACAAAGCAAACAACCGATTTTGTCAATATAGACAGGACGGCCAAAACGGCCGCCATCGCTACATAAACGATACATCATCTCCCCTTCGCATGTAGAAATGTCGGAATAGATTCCACATCAAACGGGACGTGCTTGACCGTTACTCCTGCTTGTTCAAACAATTGCAAAGCAAACGGATGATTTTTATAGTCATTCGCATAATAAACAGCTTTCATCCCGCTTTGAATAATCGCTTTACAACATTGTAAACAAGGAAAATGGGTGACGTATATTTCCGCCCCTTCTGTTGGCACACCAAACTTTGCGCATTGTAAAATGGCGTTCATTTCCGCATGAATCGTACGCACACAATGGTTATCGATGACATAACATCCTTCGTCTATACAATGCGCCCCGCCTGCGATTGAGCCGTTATATCCCCCTGCAATGATACGTTTATCGCGCACGATCGTTGCGCCGACCGCCAGCCTTGTGCACGTGCTACGTAACGCTAATAAATGGCTTTGCACCATAAAATATTGATCCCATGTAATTCGGTTCATATCGCTTCTCCCCCTTGTCCATTATGCCTTTAGTTTATCGCCAATTTTAACGCACAACAATTTGTTCTTTTATTTTTTCAAGCGATTTTTGCCCAATTCCGCTTACATTCAACAAATCTTCCGCTTTTTGAAACGGTCCGTGCTCTTCGCGATATGCAATAATGGCAGCGGCTTTCGCAGGCCCGATGCCTTGTAACGTTTGCAGTTGCTCTGCTGTGGCTGTATTAATGTTTACTTTTCCGTTTGATCCGTCTGTCGTCGTATGCGTGTCCGCTAATTCGCTTATTTCTTCGCCTTTTTTCGGCACGTAAATGACCATTTCATCACGCACTTTCATCGCCAAATTCACTTTCGTTTCATCCGCTTCTTCTGTTAATCCTCCTGCTATTTCAATCACATCTCGAATACGGCTTGTCGATGCGACTTCATATACTCCAGCTCGCTTGACCGCTCCTTTCACATCGACGAAAACAGACGTTTGCTCTTCTTGTTTCTCCGCCTGTTCTACTTGTTGTTCATTTTGTTCTAACGGCAACGGTTGTATCGTCGTTTCTTCTCGTTGCGTCACCCAAATGATCGCTCCAACGACAAGTGCCCCAATATATATCCAACGCTCATACGTTTTTATCCACTTCATACGTTCACCCTTTCATAAAACGTGTCATCGTCGCATACATATGACATATAGTGGTGACGGATAAGGGGGGAGTACCGTTGAATATAGGGTTTATCGGAACAGGAAACATGGGAACGATTTTAATTGAATCGTTTATTAACAGCAATGCTGTAAAGCAAGAACAACTATTTATTACGAATCGGACGCTTGAAAAAGCGTACAGTATACAACAACGTTACCCAAACGTTCATGTCATACAAACGAACGAAGAAATAGCAAAACATGCAACGATTATTTTCATTTGCACAAAGCCGTTACATATGCCTGCTGTTTTAAAGCAACTACGTCCACATTTAACAGATGATCATTGCATCGTATCGATTACGAGCCCCGTCTCTGTTCAACAGCTCGAATCGCTCGTGCCATGCCACGTCATTCGCGTCATTCCGAGCATCACAAACCGCGCACTCGCAGGGAGCTCTTTAATTACCGTCAGCGAACGTTGCGCAGATGCATATCGGACAACAGTTGAACAGCTGTTTCGTTCCATTTCTCGTCCAATATACATAGACGAGCCTATTACGCGCATCGCTTCTGATTTAACGAGCTGCGGACCGGCCTTTTTTAGCTACTTAATTCAAAAATTTATCGATGCAGCTGTGCAACAAACGTCCATTACAAAAGAACAAGCAACGATGTTAGCGACAGAAATGATGATCGGGCTAGGTGCCTTGCTTGCACAACAATTGTATACGTTGCCGACATTGCAAGAGAAAGTGTGCGTCAAAGGTGGCATTACAGGGGCTGGCATTGACGTGTTAGAAAAAGAAGTCGGGGACTTGTTCGTTCACATTTTTCAAAAAACACATGAAAAATTTGACGAAGAAAAAGAAAAGGTGCGCCAACAAATCGATTATATTCGCGATTAATAAAAAAAATCCTGCTAAATAAAACGTCCCAAAAGCAAACACTTTTGGGACGTTATTTTTGCGCAATGAAAAAAATGCGCTCGCTTTCATTTGTCGGCTGTTGTTCTGTAAAATCCGCCCATATGTGCAACAAGCGAAAACCAGCTTGCTTTAGCCATGTGGCATATCGATCTACATCGTACGTGCGTTGCACATGCATTTCATCAACTCGCTCATATACCCCTTCGTCTAATCGGACAAAAAACGTCAATTCATGTTCGACGCTATGCGGCCACGAGCCCGGATAACAGTTCCATATATAGCTCACTTCGTCATCATTGCTCGCAAACGTCCCATGTTGTAAAAAGACGTTTTCCATTTTAAATAAAGAATGAACGTCAAATAAAAACAATCCACCTGACTTCAATTGATCATATACGCGCGAAAACGTAGCGACCACATCTTCTTCCTGCAATAAATAATTGAGTGAATCGCAAAAAATGACGATCGTATCAAACGGCTCAAACGGACCAAAATCGCGCATATCTTGCTGAAAAAATGAAAGATCGACTCCGCGTTCTTGCGCTTTCATTTGCGCAATCGCCAACATTTGTTCCGATACATCAATACCTGTCACGTCAAATCCTTTTTCAGCTAAACGAAGGGCAAGCTCTCCTGTGCCGCATCCGAGATCAAGCATTCGCTTTCCTGTCTGGTAAGATGACACCGCTCGTTCGACGAGCGCACACCATTGATCATACGGGGCATCGCTCATTAATTGATCATACCAACTCGCAAACCGTTCGTACGTCATGCCCGAAGATCACTCTCAATTTGTTCAAGCGGCGCATCGCCCCATAACCGTTCGAGATTGTAATATTCCCGGTCTTCTTTATGAAACACATGGACGACGACATCTCCTAAATCAACTAAAATCCAACGCGCTTCGTCAAATCCTTCCACACGTTTGACTACAACATCATGTTCTTCCGCTTTTTCTTTAATTTCACGCGCAATCGCCTGCACTTGTTTATCTGAATTGCCGTGGCAAATCATAAAATAATCGGCAACGAGCGAAATGCCTTTCATATTTAATGCTACAATGTTTTCTGCCTTTTTCTCATCTGCTGCTTTGACTGCGATGCGTAAAATATCTCGTTCTGTCACGATGAAACCCCCTTTAATTTTTTTGCTATATCATTATACGTATGAAACGTATCTGGGTAAATGGGCTCGCATTTGTCCATCAAAAATTGAATCGTATTTTGAAGCGCACGGAAAAGCGCTTGATCTAAATGTTCTCGCGCTAGCGCTCGCACTTCATCAACGCCTGGAAACGAACGATTCGGCTCAATATAATCAGCGATATACACAATTTTTTCAAGCAACGTCATATTCGGTCGCCCGGATGTATGATAACGAATTGCCTGCAAAATTTCTTCATCTTGAATGCCGACTTCCGTTTGTACTAAATATGCCCCAACAGGCGCATGCCATAATTCCGGACTATATGCTAACAAGTCTTGTGGCATTTGTTGTTCTACAATGATGCGCTTCATTTCTTCTTTTGTACGGAATTTCGCGTAGTCGTGAAAAATGGCAGCTAATTCCGCCTTTTGAACATCAGCTCCGTATAATTTCGCTAGCTCAATAGCTGTTTCCATCACACCTACCGTATGAACGTACCGCTGTTCTTTTAATTGCTTGCGCACGATAGCTAACGCTTCTTCACGTTTCATACAACCGATTCTCCTTTATATATAATTGAACCGCTTCTGGCAACAAATACGTCACACTTTTTCCGGTTTGAATGCGTTCGCGAATGAGCGAAGAAGAAACCGCAAACGTCGGCACGTCCACTTCTATAATGGGATACGGTGTACAAAGGGAATAACCCGGACGTTTCACGCCGACAAATTGAATGAGCTGAACGAGTTCGTCAATGCGATACCAATGCGGCAAATATTCGACCATATCTCCGCCAATAATGAAGTAAAATGCCGTATGCGGATATCTTTTTTTTAACAAAACGATCGTGTCGTACGTATACGATCGCTCTTTCCGTTCTAATTCAATCGTTTCAACGCGAAAGTGTGGTTGATTGGCAATTGCCATACGCAACATATTGACACGATGCACATGATCGGTCACCTGTTTATCTTTATGCGGCGGAATGTAGTTTGGCATAAACCATATTTCATCGAGCTTTAATTCCGTTCGTACATCATCTGCAATTAATAAATGCCCATAATGAGGCGGATCAAACGTCCCACCTAAAATGCCTACTTTTTTCACTGCATCGCTCCTATTTTGGTAACACAATTTGCTTTCGTTCACGAGACTCTTTGTATAACACAATCGTATGACCGATCAGTTGAACGACTTCCGCCCCTGCTCCGCTCGCTAGCTGCTCGGCAATCACTTCTTTTTCTTCCTCGCAGTTTTTTAATACACTCACTTTAATGAGTTCTCTCGCTTCGAGGGCATCAACAATTTGTTTAATCATATTGTCGTTCACACCGCCCTTTCCGACTTGAAAAATTGGCGTTAAATGGTGGGCTAAAGAACGTAAAAATCGCTTTTGTTTTCCTGTTAACATGTTTTTCCTCCTAACTGTTGCATTACAACTTGTTCCATTCGTTTTGTATTCGGAAAGATCCCTGTCCATTTTTCAAACGCTAGTGCACCTTGGTAGACGAACATGCCGACGCCGTTTTGCACGCGCGCTCCCTTCTCTTTTGCTTCTTGCAGCCATTTTGTCATCAGCGGATTATAAATAATATCGCTGACGATCGTCCCTTTTTTTAACGTTTGAAGAGAAATAGGCATCGCATCGACATGTGGATACATGCCGACAGACGTTGTATTAATAATAATATCATACTCCCCTAAACGTTCCTCTGCTTCCTCAAGCGAGTAAACAGAAGATGTTTGTTTTGCAATAAACGTCTCCGCCTTTCCTGCGGTACGATTACATACATCCACAGCAGACACACGATGTTTCAAAAGAGTAAAATAAATGCCGCGCGCCGCCCCGCCTGCACCAACAAGCAAAATGCGCGCACCCGATAAGTCGATGTTCATTTGCTCACATAACGCTCGGACAAACCCTTCACCATCTGTATTATAACCAATCCATTTCCCATTTTCATTGACGACTGTATTGACTGCACCCATTTGTTTTGCCGTTTCATCAAGTTCATCCATATACGCCATCACCGCTGTTTTATGTGGAATCGTCACATTAAACCCTGCACATTGTAACGCTTTTAACCCTTGCACTGCCTCTTTTAACAGGTGAGGTTCAACATGAAACGCATGATAATGCGCATCGATACGTAACGATTGAAACGCATCGTTATGCATAAGCGGTGATAAGGAATGATGAACAGGACAACCAATTAGGCCGAATAATTTCACGTTCCTCTCCCCCTCTTTGTTAAATGAGCGATCGACGCAACATGACACCGACACCTTTTGGCGCATACGCAACGACATGAGCGCCAGGTTCATGACATGTCACCCAACCGAGCCCTGAAAAAACAATATCTGTTTTCGGTTCTTTTAATGTGAAATGATGGGCAACAAGCGGTGGCAATTGCTCGCAATAGCTTTTGCGCGGCGGCTGCAACAATTCCCCAAGATGTTTCTCATACAACTCATCCGCATGGTCGCGCTTCGTTCGATGAATAAACAATTCATTTGACATATAACATACAAATGGACGTCTTCCACCGCTTACATAATCTAACCGAGCTAGCCCTCCGAAAAATAACGTTTGTTGTTCATTTAATTGATACACTTTCGGTTTAATTTCTTTCTTTGGCGTAATGACTTTTAAATCTTTTTTATCGACGAAATGCGCCATTTGATGATGATTAATAATTCCCGGCGTATCATAAAGAGCCGAGCCGTCATCAAGCGGTATTTCAATCATATCAAGCGTCGTTCCCGGGAAATACGATGTCGTAATGACATTGCCTTTTCCTGTCGCTTCTTTAATGATGCGATTAATAAACGTTGATTTCCCAACGTTCGTGCAACCGACGACATACACGTCTTTTCCGTTGCGGTATTCATCAATCGCTGCCATCACTTCTTTTATTCCATATCCTTTATTGGCGCTCACTAAAAAGACGTCACGCGGCTGCAAACCGAGCTCGCGAGCGGATTGTTTCATCCATCGCGTTACTTTTTCGTATTTTACTGATTTCGGCAATAAATCAATTTTGTTGCCGACAAGAAGTACATCTTTTTTTCCAACAAAGCGATGCAATCCCGGCAGCCAGCTACCGTTAAAATCAAAAATATCGACGATTTTCACGACTAATCCGTCCGCTTGTCCGATGCCGTGCAAAATGTTTAAAAAGTCGTCATCCGTTAACGACACGTCTTGCACTTCGTTGTAATGTTTTAACCGAAAACAGCGCTGACAAATAATTGGATCTTTCTCTAGCGCTGAAGGAGGCGCATATCCGATTTTCGTTTCATCTTCCGTTTGAATCGTTACTCCACATCCAATACAAATCATTTGTTCACTCATTTTCATCACTCCCAATGAATCATACCTTTTTTTCGCATTATATTTAAAATTTTTCGTTCAATGTTTCGGTTCATTCGAGTAAAAAAACCGTCTGTTTGTGCAACAGGAACGACTAAAATCGTATGTAGCCCAAGCCGGTTGCCACCAAATACATCGGTGAGAAGTTGATCGCCAATGACGACGACTTCTTCTTTTTTCAATTTCATGTCGCGCAACGCTTGTTGAAACGCTCGCGTCAACGGCTTGCGCGCTTCAAAAATAAACGGAATGCCAAGCGGCTTAGCGAACGCTTCCACTCGCTTTTTATTGTTATTGGATACGACGGTGACTTGAATGCCGCTTTGTTTCATTTGTTCAAACCACCGAACAACGTCAGGCGTCGCAAGCGGACGATCCCATTCAATTAACGTGTTATCTAAATCTGTAATAATTCCTTTTATTCCTTTTTGTTTTAAATGTTCTGGGGTAATTTCAAAAATACTTTTCGCATGTTCGTTCGGCAAAAAATATTTTAACATACGTCCTCATTCCTTCTCTCTTTTTTACATAAATAAACAAATTGTAAAATTTTTCGACAAAATCCGACGTTTTTCACATCGTGTGGATAACTTTATACACATGATCCACATTCATTTTTCAACGTTTCTTCATCGTTATAAACAACAAATCCACAACTTATCCACCAACACATGTGGATAATTAGAACAATTGTTCTTATGTTTGATTTATGGTAAAGTGAAGATAAACCTACCATTATATGTATACATCTTTCCATGTATACCGAGGAGGCGAAAAAAATGAAATGTTTGCCTGACGACTTGTTAATTGAGTCATACTACAAAGCGAAAGAATTACAATTAAGTAAAGAATTTATTCAACTCATTGAACGTGAAATTTTCCGTCGCCATTTGGACCATAAAATTAAACAGTCTTCATAACGAGCCCTTAGTTACTGGCTCTTTTTCTTTTGCGCAAAAAAGCCGAGACGTTGCCCCATTTTTACTTCAAGTGGCGGAATAATTTGTTCATCTAGCGTAAATGCGCCTTTTTCAAACAATAACACAACGGTTGAACCGAACGAAAAATATCCGATTTCCTCCCCCTTGTTCACATAGTCGTGTTCATGTGTTAATTCAATGCTGTTGACAAACATCGCTCCGACTTTCACAATGGCTGTATGCATGCCATTTGTACACAGTTCAGTAATTCTTCTGTAATTTTTAGAAAGTGGATCTTTGCCATACTTTAATCCGAGGCGGTTGACAGGGTATGACTTGCCGCCGAGCGTCCATTGCTTCACAACTTCCCCACATATTGGGCTATGAATGCGATGATAATGGCTTGGACTTAAATACAAAATAATAAACGTTCCATGCAAATACTTTTCAGCTATGTGGTCATCACCGAGCATTTCACGAATGGAATACGTTTTTCCTTTGACGATTATTTCTTTCTTGTCCGTAATGATGCCAACATCTTCGATCACCGCATCGACAGGACTTACGACACTATCTGGATGTTCATCGATCGGACGAAGCCCTTCTTTTAAGGAGCGAACGAACAATTGTTGAAGCGTTTCATATTCGTGCAACTTTTTTTCCATTTCTTCTTCATTGACTTTATATACTTTCGCATAAGATGGAATAACTAAGCGACTCCATTTTGAGCGCGTAAACGAAGCGAGCCACTTCGATGTCAAAGGATGATTTGTTAATTCAATAAATAGGCGATATAGCCATTTAACCAACGATTTTCCCTCCTAAAGTAAAGAATATCCTTTACTAGTTTGCTTATTATCAATAAAATATTAGTAACCGAGTGATATTTTTGGCAAGTGGGTCGGCACGATTTTAATAAAGGAGTGAACGTGTATGTTTTTATCTGATTATATTGATCATACCATCAAAAAACTTAAAGCGCATACGGCAAACGTATTGACGTTGACAAATTTAAGCTTAGGTGGCTTTGCCATTTTATTTGCGGTGAAAGGCCAGCTAAACGTATCTGTATTGTTTATTTTTTTAGCGGCACTTGCCGATCGTTTTGACGGAACAGTCGCTCGGAAAATGAACATTGAATCTGACTTAGGGAAGCAATTGGACTCAATGAGTGATATTATATCATTTGGAGTAGCGCCTGCACTATTACTTTATCAAGGATTATTGCACGAATTTGGCGCACCCGGCTCATTTTTTACGATTTTTTATATCGGTTGCGGCGCTTTTCGCCTAGCACGATTTAACATTACGGAAAGCAACGGATATTTTACCGGTTTGCCGATCACAGCAGCAGGTTGTTTGTTGACGCTTAGTTATTTAACGATTCACTATTTTCCACCTTACGTCTTTATTTTTATTATTTTTACGCTTTCGCTTTTAATGGTCGGTTCATTCCGATTAAAGAAAATGTAACCCTTGAAGTTTCCCACTTCGAGGGTTTTTTTCGTACAAATTTCCCTTTTCAAACATTCGGATAAGTTATATGATAAACTTGGATTTATTTTTCATTCTACAACAACTAGAGGTGATAACATGGACCGTACGTCCTTAATCGGTCTCATTCTTGGCATTATCGCTGTCGGTGTCGGAATGGTGTTTAAAGGGGTAAGCCCGGCCGTGCTCATTAACCCCGCTGCGATTTTAATCATTTTATTAGGGACAGCGGCCGCCGTCACGATCGCCTTTCCAACAAAAGAAATTGCAAAAGTCCCAAAGTTATTCGGGGTCATTTTTAAAGAGTCAAAAACGCCAAAAATTGAGGAACTCATTCCGCTGTTCGTTGAGTGGGCAAACATCGCTCGCCGCGAGGGGTTGTTAGCATTAGAAGCAAAAGTAGCTGAAATCGATGACCCATTTTTACGTAACGGATTAAGTTTAGCGATTGACGGACAATCACAAGAATTTATTCGCGATGTCATGACTGAAGAAATTGAAGCGATGGAAGAACGCCATTTAGCGAATGCAACGATTTTTACGCAAGCAGGAACGTATGCTCCAACGCTTGGGGTACTTGGTGCCGTCGTCGGATTGATCGCTGCCCTTCAAGATATGTCCGATATCGAACGTCTTGGTCACGCAATTAGTGCAGCGTTCGTTGCGACGCTCATGGGAATTTTTACAGGATACGTGCTTTGGCATCCATTTGCGAACAAGCTAAAACGCAAATCGAAAGAAGAAATTAAAGTGCGGCAAGTGATGGTTGAAGGCGTGCTTTCGATCATTGAAGGACAAGCGCCGCGGGCGATTGAACAAAAATTAGCTTCTTATTTACCGATGAGCGAACGTCAAAAACTTTTAGGACAAGGAGCTCAAAATAATGGCGAAAAAGCATAAAAAACATCATCATGAGGAACATGTCGATGAAAGCTGGTTAATTCCGTACGCCGACTTATTAACGTTGTTGCTTGCGTTATTTATCGTTTTATTCGCAAGTAGTCAAATTGACTCAAAAAAATTTATGGAAATTGCACGTGCGTTTAATAGCGTATTCACAGGTGGCACAGGGGCGCTACAATATTTAAGTCCGGTTGAACGAGAAGAAATGGACTCGATTATTAAAGATTCGCCAAATCAAAAACCGTATGTCAAAATTTCAAAAGAAGAATACGAGGAATTAAAAAAGATTCAAAGTAAATTTAACGAATACGTCAAAACGAATCAACTAAGTGGAGAATTGTCTGTCGCGATGACAGAAGAAGGATTGCTTGTGACGATTGCAAACGATGTGTTGTTCGACTCAGGGAGCGCTGATATTAAACCACAATATCGCGATGTCGCAAAAAAAATATCGAACTTGCTTGTCATGAATCCGCCGCGCAATATCGTCATTAGCGGACATACCGACAACATGCCGATCAACAATGCGAAATTTGCTTCGAACTGGGAATTAAGCGTTATGCGCGCCGTCAACTTTATGAAACTATTGCTTGAAAATACAAGGTTAGACCCGCAGTTATTTAGCGCAAAAGGGTATGGAGAGTTTAAACCGATCGCCTCAAATGCGACACCTGAAGGACGCGCGAAAAACCGACGGGTAGAAATTTTAATTATGCCGCAAGAACCAGCCCAATAAAAGCGAGGGAGTCTCCCTCGCTTTTTTCATCCTGTCAATATATCGCCATTCGGATAACGAATGTTTGTCTTTTTCGGCTTCGCAATCGAATATACGAGCGTTAACGGGCCTAATTTCCCAAACAACATGACGCAAATAATGAGCACTTTTCCGATCGCTGATAAATGCATCGTCATATTCATCGACAGTCCAACTGTGCCAAATGCGGATACAACTTCAAATAAAAGCGCAAGAAGCGAAGCATCTTCCGTAAGTGTCAATATCATCGTCATAACAAAAATAAACAACATGCTCATGGACGCGATGGCCAATGCTCGTAAAATAATCGTATGGCGAATCGTTCGCATCCACACGACCGTTTCTTCTTTTCCTTTTAAAAAACTTATCACCGCAAAAATAATGACCGCAAACGTCGTCAGCTTAATTCCTCCGCCTGTCGACGTGCTTCCTGCTCCGATAAACATAAGAAAAATCATAAGCATCGCCGTCGGTTGTTCAAGTGAACCGATATCAATCGTATTAAATCCCGCTGTTCTCGGCGTAATGCCTTGAAAATACGATGCCCATAGTTGTTCACGAAGCGAAAGAGAGCCAAGCGTTTTTGGGTTGTTATGTTCGAATAGAAAGAAGGAAATGATCGCTACAATGTTCACAACAAGCGTCATGACTAACATCAGCTTCGTATGAATAGATAACTTTCTCCAACGGCGCTGATACAATACGTCAAATACGACGGTAAAACCGAGCCCGCCGATGATAATTAATAACGTGACCGTCACATTGACGATCGGATCACCGACGAAACGCGATAAATTATCAGGCCATAACGCAAATCCAGCATTATTGAACGATGCAATGGTATGAAAAAGACTGTAATATAACCCTTTCGTCCAGCCCATTTTCGGAACCCAATCGATTGCCAACAACGCCGCCCCGACGAGTTCCATAAACAAAGAAAACAACAGTAAATTGCGCGCCAAACGAATGACACCACCGAGCGATGGCTGATTTAACGCCTCTTGCATCAACATGCGTTGCTTCATCCCGATTTTTTTTCCGAGCACAATGACGACAAGCACTGCAAATGTCATAATACCGAGCCCACCAACTTGAATAAGCACCATTAAAACAACTTCTCCAAATACAGTAAATGTCGAACCGGGATCAATCGGTGCTAAGCCGGTTACGGTTGCTGCGGATGTCGATAAAAAGAACGCATCGAGCCAACTAATTTCCTTTTCTGTGGCAATCGGCAACTTCAACAGCACACCACCGACAACGACAAGAAAAAGAAACATGCTAGCTAACAATTGAGGTGGGGTGAGCTTTAACGGTTTCATCATTGCCCTTCTCACGCTTCATCCTTCTTTCGTATGTATGTTACATGTTCCGATTATACAAGATTTTCTGTTCACAAACAAAGGGGAAAAAAGAAAAATGATGTGTCCAAACACGAACAAGTTTTCTAATGCATATACATACATAAGCAACAAAAGACCACCTGCGAGGTGAACGATGATGGGTACCATTTTTTCTGCACTTGCTTTGTTTATAAAGGAGCTCGTCTTTTTCGTATCTTATGTGAAAAACAACGCCTTTCCACAACCGCTTGATGCAAAAGAAGAAGCGATGTATTTAAAACAAATGGCAAAAGGGGATGAATACGCACGCAACAAGCTCATCGAACACAATTTGCGCCTCGTTGCGCACATTGTAAAGAAGTTCGAAAACACCGGAGAAGATCCAGAAGATTTAATTTCCATCGGCACAATCGGCTTAATTAAAGCGATCGAAAGCTATTCAACAGGGAAAGGGACGAAACTAGCGACATATGCTGCTCGTTGTATTGAGAATGAAATTTTAATGCACCTTCGTTCACTGAAAAAAACGAGGAAAGACGTTTCTTTGCACGATCCGATCGGGCAAGATCGCGACGGAAATGAAATTAGTCTACTCGATGTATTAAAATCAGAAGATGAAGACATTATCGACATGATTGAAAAAAATAATGAGCTTGAAAATATCGCTCAACATTTACACGTCCTTGACGATCGTGAACGACAAGTCATCGTTAGCCGCTTCGGCTTAAACATGCAACCTGAACGCACCCAGCGCGAAATCGCTAAAGAACTTGGCATTTCCCGTAGCTACGTTTCACGCATCGAAAAACGGGCATTAATGAAGCTATATCACGAATGTTATAAGCACGATAAAGGAAAAAAAGGTTCATAAAACAGGTGTCCCAACATCACGGGACACCTTTCATACGGTAAGTTTTCGTTTCTTGCGCATTCGTTTTTCGATGTAGTAAACAGGAACAATAACAAACGTCCAAATAGTAAAGTGACTAAAAATAACAAGGAGCGGCTGGCTGTTGCCATGATGTTCTTTATGTGGAAACTCCCTTTCTCGAAATCCCGCTGGCGCAGTCATCTCCCCCGCTTGAGCTACTTTATGCTCAAATTTCGGTTTCAACGCTTCTTCATTCGGTTTCACATTCACCGCAAGCCATTGCATACTTGCCACAAATAACAAAAGTAAAAAAGCAATAATCGCAAGCGAACTTTTGCGCCAATACCCTTCTTTCGTTTTACATATTTTTCGAAACACACCCATGATCCATTGCCAATGTAATGCAATATGGACACCGACAAGCACAAGCGTCACTTTCGAAAAAATATCATGAAGCTCCCTTAGCGCATGATTTTCCCCACCTGAAAAATGCGGAAATACAACTTTCGAAATAAGAATACCGGTCACGATAATAGCTGCCATCGAAACAAGCAACAACACATTTAATAAAAAACCAAATCTCGCCTTCCCCGAAAGCGAACGATTGAATATGTTTTTCACCGTATTGACAACCCATTTGTAGTTTAAACCAATATGGATCAAAACAGCCACACCAATCACTAGACCTGCCACTTCATGAAACGGCAATCCGTTAAACACTCTCGGATTCATTAACAACACAAACGTAATCGCCAACGAAATATCCAATATCATTTTTACGATGTTTTTCTTCAACACATATCCCCCCTGATTCACCATATCATGTACTGTATACCGTAAGTGTACGAGTGAATGGTGAAAATGAAGTGAAAAAGGGGGATATTTCACTACGTTTAGATAAAACAGCTTGCTGGAGCGTTGAGAACGCTAGCGCCTTACCTTTACATCCCACTACGTTCAGATAAAACTTGAATGTTGACTTAAAGTGCAACATAATAGATACGCTTTACATCCCACTACGTTCAGATAAAACTTTAAAAACCCCCAACGCCTAAATTTTTCGCCTAATTCGGCTTTACATCCCACTACGTTCAGATAAAACCTCATCCTGCTCTACTCAAAGAATAGGCTTACTCTACTTTACATCCCACTACGTTCAGATAAAACGTTTAATCGCTTCTACTCCATCAATCATTCCACTACATCTTTACATCCCACTACGTTCAGATAAAACAATTTTAGAAGTGACATCTAACTTAAAAGTCGGCTTCTTCTTTACATCCCACTACGTTCAGATAAAACGTTTAATCGCTTCTACTCCATCAATCATTCCACTACATCTTTACATCCCACTACGTTCAGATAAAACAATTTTAGAAGTGACATCTAACTTAAAAGTCGGCTTCTTCTTTACATCCCACTACGTTCAGATAAAACTTATGGGAATTTATTAGCTGAGAAAGTTGTGGGTGCTTTACATCCCACTACGTTCAGATAAAACCTTGATTCAACACTTTCATGAATGGTCTAACGTTCTTATCTTTACATCCCACTACGTTCAGATAAAACACGCCCGTCAGTAGAAACGAAACAGATCTCTTTTCGCAACTTTACATCCCACTACGTTCAGATAAAACCTTCACCAACTTGTCCATGTCCTCACCTCCTCATCACACTTTACATCCCACTACGTTCAGATAAAACGATGCGCAAGTGCTTGCGTTCGTTTCGGATTCACGCCTTTACATCCCACTACGTTCAGATAAAACCATTTTGACACGCAAAAAAAGGTAACGAGGCATGGCTCTTTACATCCCACTACGTTCAGATAAAACGTAACTGACTGTCCCCTTGAAAGCCAAGTGTTTCTTTCTTTACATCCCACTACGTTCAGATAAAACAAGGAACATTAGAAACGTCTGGAATATCAGACTGACTAATCTTTACATCCCACTACGTTCAGATAAAACCATTTTGACACGCAAAAAAAGGTAACGAGGCATGGCTCTTTACATCCCACTACGTTCAGATAAAACAAGGTTGAGAAGGAGGAAGATGTACTATGCTTTACTTTACATCCCACTACGTTCAGATAAAACCCATCATTGTACACCCCCTTTCAACGCCGCAAAAACAACTTTACATCCCACTACGTTCAGATAAAACTGTCCAATACAGTAGTTGCACTAGCTTTTTCTTTTCTTGCTTTACATCCCACTACGTTCAGATAAAACAAAAATAGTCCGTCAAGAAAATTATTCTAATCGCAACGCTTTACATCCCACTACGTTCAGATAAAACCCGACCATGTGTGGGACAGCATTGCGATCGGGCTATGTCAACTTTACATCCCACTACGTTCAGATAAAACATCAGCTTCGCCTGCAGTTAACGGGCGTAACACAAGCTTTACATCCCACTACGTTCAGATAAAACAGAAACAAACGCCGCGGACCAAGCGGACCTGACATGCTTTACATCCCACTACGTTCAGATAAAACACAAAAGGTTGAGAAGGAGGAAGATGTACTATGCTTTACTTTACATCCCACTACGTTCAGATAAAACAAGTTTCACTCAAAGCATTTCACCTACTTTTTAGCGGCTTTACATCCCACTACGTTCAGATAAAACGATGAGTGTCGCCTTTGATTTCTTTTACTTTTAATCTCACTTTACATCCCACTACGTTCAGATAAAACTGTATGAAAAGCAAGAAGGAATGCGATATAATAGTTACTTTACATCCCACTACGTTCAGATAAAACTCGAAGCATTTTCTAACACTGTTGAAGCGACGTTTCTTTACATCCCACTACGTTCAGATAAAACGCGGTTGCGTCGGTTTATTCTGCGTTTTTTCTCTCACTTTACATCCCACTACGTTCAGATAAAACAAAAATTTATTTATTTTAGCCCATAGAGGTAGAGATATCTTTACATCCCACTACGTTCAGATAAAACAGACCATGCACATCGTCATTGGTGGATTGTTGATCCTCTTTACATCCCACTACGTTCAGATAAAACATCGGAATCGCTGTTTCGTCGATCACGTCAACACTCTTTACATCCCACTACGTTCAGATAAAACCAAACAAGAACAACAAATCGACATGAATCAAAAAGCTTTACATCCCACTACGTTCAGATAAAACATGCGGTAGAGTACATGGCGCCAGGGACGCAGCTGCTTTACATCCCACTACGTTCAGATAAAACACTAAAAAATACACAATATTTAAAAACCGATTACTACTTTACATCCCACTACGTTCAGATAAAACGAGTCGCGCAATCGAAATTCTGACAGGTAAACAAAACTTTACATCCCACTACGTTCAGATAAAACTATAAGTTGCTTAAGGTTGTTGGCTAATACAGTTTACTCCTTTACATCCCACTACGTTCAGATAAAACCTTACAGGACGTGCGCGACCTTAGAAATGCTTTTCTTCTTTACATCCCACTACGTTCAGATAAAACTCGTCACCCCAGCTCCCATTGTTGTTTTCGCTCCCGTTCCTTTACATCCCACTACGTTCAGATAAAACCGTATCTGATGGACGGTAACATTTCTCCGCTACATTCTTTACATCCCACTACGTTCAGATAAAACATGATGAAATCTGTTCCCTCGATGATTAGACCTTTCTTTACATCCCACTACGTTCAGATAAAACTTCATCGCACCGACTCGGTCATCGTTTGTTGTGTATCTTTACATCCCACTACGTTCAGATAAAACAGGCTACGAGAAACACTTGAACGCACTTACTGAACTTTCTTTACATCCCACTACGTTCAGATAAAACTGACAATTCGATATTTGCCACTCGAACGCCAGCGGCAACTTTACATCCCACTACGTTCAGATAAAACAGAAATATAATCAATCGCTTCAATACCTTTAAGTTCAACTTTACATCCCACTACGTTCAGATAAAACGCAAAAGTTCGTCAATGAGAATGATGACGCGAAAAAGCTTTACATCCCACTACGTTCAGATAAAACTTCGATTGCAGCCAAAATGCGCGGAACGGATGTTTTCTTTACATCCCACTACGTTCAGATAAAACTTCCCGCTCGAGTTAGCGAAAAACGGCATATGGTTCGTCTTTACATCCCACTACGTTCAGATAAAACTTTGGTCGGGTTACGAGCCACTGAGTCGATGAACCGGCTTTACATCCCACTACGTTCAGATAAAACATGAAAGTACGAAAACTTCCGAAAAACTTCAAAAATCTTTACATCCCACTACGTTCAGATAAAACAGGAATTATGAGTATCCTACTCGAAGTCGGGAAAAGCATCTTTACATCCCACTACGTTCAGATAAAACTCATTGTTGACGGTTTTGGTTTCTCATTTGAATGAGGCTTTACATCCCACTACGTTCAGATAAAACTGTGTCATGCGACTACGGAACACAGAACCCGACAACGTTCTTTACATCCCACTACGTTCAGATAAAACCGGCTTCATGGAATTTTTACACATCTTGTTGTAAAACAACTTTACATCCCACTACGTTCAGATAAAACAACAAACCTACGTTACCTTGATTACGGTTAATGTAACTTTACATCCCACTACGTTCAGATAAAACATGTCGTCTAGTATCAACAAAGGCACTTCTTTCATTTTCTTTACATCCCACTACGTTCAGATAAAACACTTATCCACAATACTATGCTATGATATAAGTAACCTGCTTTACATCCCACTACGTTCAGATAAAACTGACCATATTGAAATTTACTTGGATTATGAGTACATCTCTTTACATCCCACTACGTTCAGATAAAACATTTCAAGAAGTTTATTAAGAGAGCTCGCTATTTTTACTTTACATCCCACTACGTTCAGATAAAACAAAAATGGCAAACTATGAGTTTAAAAAGTTTAGGCAACTTTACATCCCACTACGTTCAGATAAAACGTCAATAATTTTTTCCGAAAAATATAACAAATGGCGCCTTTACATCCCACTACGTTCAGATAAAACCTTATGAAGCTAATCGTTTTGCTTCTGTTCTTGGAGCTTTACATCCCACTACGTTCAGATAAAACTCGTGCAATGAACCGAATAGTCTGACAACTTCCTCACTTTACATCCCACTACGTTCAGATAAAACATGTAATCAAAAAAGCGTTACAAGATAAATTCGGCACACCTTTACATCCCACTACGTTCAGATAAAACGCAAAACATCTTCTCTATTTTTCCGTTTACTTTCTTCTTTACATCCCACTACGTTCAGATAAAACTATGGTGCGGACGGACATGCGCTTGCTCCTCGTTCGATGCTTTACATCCCACTACGTTCAGATAAAACTAACCGTCCATGTTATAATACGCTACTTATCCACAAGCTGCTTTACATCCCACTACGTTCAGATAAAACTTTTTCGATCTCGCTTATGATGTTCGTTTCGTAAGCGGCTTTACATCCCACTACGTTCAGATAAAACTCGTATATACGATACAACAAGAGGTCACGCAAGGATCTTTACATCCCACTACGTTCAGATAAAACATTATCGCATTTAAACAAAGATGATATAAGAAAATTTTTCTTTACATCCCACTACGTTCAGATAAAACGCGTAATTTCGTTACCGTCCTCAACAAACACCGCTTCCCACTTTACATCCCACTACGTTCAGATAAAACCGGTGGTTTTTGTTTTTTGGACAAGACTTTCTACAAGACAACTTTACATCCCACTACGTTCAGATAAAACTCGCAATTTCGTTTTTTCGATTTCGCAAAAACGAAATGACTTTACATCCCACTACGTTCAGATAAAACGTAGCAAGGATTTCGACGGAGATGCCATTCGTTTTGAACTTTACATCCCACTACGTTCAGATAAAACATAATTCACCCTTGAACGCTTCATAATCACGTACCCCTTTACATCCCACTACGTTCAGATAAAACGTATGTTAATCCCCCAATTTGTCGCTGTTTTTGTCGTGTCTTTACATCCCACTACGTTCAGATAAAACTTTTTCAATACATGAAGAAAGAACTGAATGTGAAGCTTTACATCCCACTACGTTCAGATAAAACTATTGAAAGTCCAGAGCCGTTTGAAGAGGAAGGGGTCACTTTACATCCCACTACGTTCAGATAAAACGTAGGCAGAAATAAAGAGACAGATGAAGAACTTCGCTTTACATCCCACTACGTTCAGATAAAACCCTCAAATCTAAAAACACAAAGTGCTGTCATATCAACGATTTTGGAAAATGGTTGATATGACAAGTTTCTACTTTTTGCAGTGAAGCGTCAGTCGTGTTTTTTTCTTATCCTAAAACTACCGCATTTCTTGTTGATATATCAAGCATTTTTTCCGTTTTTTCAAATTAGAGGTTCACTGCAAATGTTAAAGAAAAAGTTCATCAAAGTTTTTCTCCTGTCCAAATACTTGCTTCTTGATGTTCTTCGGATTAGCCACTTCGTAAATATAAATGGAATCCTCATCTTCATCGATAATTTGATCGATTTCGTTTAAGCATTTCATTAACAAACTTTTAGTAATTTCCCCCTCGAACACAGAGTTCTGTGTCCATGTTAAGTACTCTCTTAACTTTTTACACACTTTATTTACGCGCTTTTCCCCAACATCGTACGTAATAATTACAAACATAACTACCACCATGCTTTCAATGGTTTATAAGGCTCATCGCCAATGAAATGTTTAATGAGTTTGTAACATTCCAGACGAATAAAATACCGATAACTTACTTTTCTCTTCAGTTTCCGATGTTGTACCGTTGTTGATAGCTTCTCATCCCACTCTTTAATAAAACGCTTTTTTCCTTCCTCACTTAGCAACACCATTCCATCGAGAAAATCGAAATGCTTCTGGGTGATGATGCGATTATTAATGCACGAAATAATCACAACGTCAACAAGTAATGGCTTGAAAATCTCCGCTAAATCTAGACATAAAGAAAATCTCTTCGTTGACGGCTCATGCAAAAAGCTAATAGTCGGATCTAATTGTGTTTTATAAATTTCCGACAAAACTACCGTATAACAAAGCGAATTGCCGAACGAAATAAGGGCATTCAATGGATCTTGGGGTGGCTGTTTCGTTCGTTTTTCAAAGATAAAATCTTGCTTCAAAATTGCATTAAATGACTGATAATAATGTTGGCGAATGCGTCCCTCTAACCCCATTAGCTCTTGAATTGTCGTAGCACTATCCATCTTTTTCGCTTCTTCTTCGATGTCTTTTACATATTGCTCCGTTTTTTCTTTGTATCGTCGAATATTTCGTAGCATATGATGCACGGCACTTTGCAAAAACAACCTCGCCATATGTAGTCGTTTCTCGTGATCGAGATAATGGGCACTTTGTTGTACCACAGTAAATCCTGAAACTTTTTTATTTCGCGGACAAAACGTTCCTGCATAAAAACCATAGTAATTAAATACATGAAGATGAACATCATGCTGGCTCAATAGGTTCAATAACGACGAGTTTAAATCTACTTCTCCAAATACATATAAATTATCCGTTTGATGAACAGGAAGGCTCTTTTTATTTTCTTGTTCATCAAAAAAGTATAGCGTATTATCTTTTCTTTTCAATCTGCCGTTAGAAAAAATATAGTGATCCCGTAACATTTAATCATCACCTTCTAGCGCAAAACAAAATTCATAATATGCGCATTTTGTACAGTAAGGAAGTTTTTTTAACCGTGGTGGAAAAGGAGATTGTAAAATGACATAAATCTCCTTTATCGCCTTTTCAATCACACTCTCATCTTTTTCTGTCAGTTCTACCTCTTCTATTTTCCGCTCCTTCGTATAGCTAATCAATCCCTTCTTCGTAATGCCCCGTTTCTTTAGCTCATATAAGTAATACAACATTTGAAATCGATCAGCTTCTGACATTTTGCTAGAGATCTTAATTTCGCGAACATACTCCTTATCTAAAGCATCTAACTTGAATGTATCATCAACTAAGATTTCCCTATCTTCCAAACGCGGATAAGCCCGCTCGTGTAAAATCTTTCCCTCAATGACACGTTCATGTTCATTTTCCATCGCAATTCCTTTTGAAAACAACCATAGTTTCCGCTTACACACTTTGTAATACTGCATTTGCACACCACTAACCATGAATATAAACTCCCTCTTAATGTTGATTGGATGAAGGTTTGTCCAATAAAATGCCTTTTCCTTTCAACTGTTCACGATCAAAGTCATATTGAACATCGGCAATATATATGTGGTCAAATGGCTTTGGCAACCGCTCCGACACATATTTTTCCGCTACATATCGCTGGACGCTAACTGTTTTCTTTTCAATTTCCATTCGTAATTTCAACCGCTTTCTCCATTCTCTTTCTTTTTTATATTGCTCGAATAGATGCTCAATTTGATCATACATTTGCCGCGTAATAACTTGGATGTTTTGAATATCACGCAGTTTTTGTTGCGCCTCACGTTTATCCATTCCGTATGGATCGAGATTGTCAAACATATATAAGGCATCTTCAAACTCTTTCAAAAATGATGTGCCCTTTAATTGTTTTCGATCATATAGCTGCTTTACCATTTCTACCTTGGCACGTTCGTCAACGATTTGGTAATCGTATTGCTCTAACAGCCGAATGCTCTCATTTACAAGATGTTCGTTATATACTCTTGGAATGCCAGAGATCTTTTCAGTAAAAATATGAATATTGCAATGGTCATGGTCTAGTGCTCTTTTACGGTAACAACGTCCGAAACGTTGAAACAAGCTATCTAACGTTGACATTTCGGTAAACAAATAATCAAAATCAATGTCAATACTCGCCTCGACGAGTTGCGTCGTAATCCAAATTCCTCGTTCATTTTTTTCGTTAAATTGTTTAATGCGCTTTTCCAACAACTGACGATCTTCTTGTGTGAATTGCGAATGGAGTAAGTAGATAGGGACTTGTGTATCACAGTCTAAAAATTTATCATAAAGACTCATTGCCTTACGAACAGTATTGACAATGACAAGTACTTGTGACGTTTCGCCCAGTTCTAACATTTCTCCGATTGTTTCCTCAATCCCCTCCGCACGCATGCGAATACGGTGACGGTGTACGCTTGTATCGATGAACTCCCCAACTACAATCTGGTCGTTGTCAATCACATTTCGCTGTTTTAGCTCATCCAAATATAAAGTTGGAAGTGTGGCAGTCATAATCATAAATTTCCCACCTACACGATGGATCATCTCGAGGGATTTAATTAGCATCGCTGCAATTTTTGGTTCATATGCTTGTATCTCGTCGATTACTATTTTTGCATTCGCCATCGCTGCTAGTTCCTTTTCAAAACCCTTATAATAAAACGGGAACTTTAAAATTTGATCAATGGTTGTAAGCAATAACTTCTTCGCATAATGTTCAGACTGCTGTTTTAATTCTTCCCAATTTTCCTCCTTGTCTACTAAATAATGCACGCTCGTGGAGTGTAACAACCCAACCGCGTCATAGCCCATTTTTTCTTTTATTCTGTCGTATATCGCATTAATGCTCACTCGAAGTGGCAATGTAAAAAATGCTTTATCATCTCGAATCCATAAAAGGGCTGCTTCCGTTTTCCCCATTCCCGTTTGTGCGATAGCGATCACATGCTTATCATGATGTTGTTCAGCAAATTGTTGCAAATCGTTTTTATGAAATCCTTGTTTTTTCATATATTCATTTACATTTATGTAAATTGATTTTTCTACATCTCTTTCGACATCCATATGAGCAGATGCCGCATGGTCTAAACGATGTAGCAACCCTTTAATCATGACATATTTCCAAAACTCTTCTCCGTCATGATACGTATATCGCTTTAACAATCGATCAACGAATCGATATGAAAATTTTTCTGTCATAGGTAATCCCATATGTTCACTTAGTTGTGGTAACTGTTGCTTTATATCGTTTTCTAAAATATGACGAATCATTTCTTTTTCTGGAAATTGCTCACGCTCATGGTGATAACCGACTGCGTGAATAAGCAGTCGCTCTTCTTCTTTCGTGAAGTCTAGCTGTTTTAGCGGGATACATCCTACTGATAAATAATTGTGAGGCACATTTGTTTCTACATCTGTTTCTAACACGGATTCATGAATTACTTGACGAATTTTGTTTTGAAATACCGTATTCGCTTTGCCAACATCATGATATTGCACAGCTATTTCTAACAGCTTCCACATTCGCTCGTCCATTAACGTGAATTTGTAACCGTAAGCATTTTTTAACAAGTTTAAATTATGAAGGAGACGATCCGTATGTTCACGAATCGTCTCTTTTCCCTCCGATTTTGCATAAAAAGTCATCATTGCCCCTCCTGCAGATGATAAAAAACTAGTTCCCCATCTTCATCAATCCATACTCCCTCTGGAGCCTCGATTCCTTTTTGAACATAACCAACATGAATTTTTTCCCACTGCCGAATTCCGTTAACAATTTCATATTTCCAATTCAGCTGATAAGGAATACTTTTTGTTTCTGGATCAAGAAGATGTCTTGGAATATAAGCATCTCGCTGCAAAGTCTCCCCTTCTTCTTCAAGCTCTTGGACTTCTACGAGCTTATATTCATCAATCCGAACTAAATCTTCCCACCGCCCAAGGCTATAATGAGTGATACTATGCTCGATAGCATGAATGATTTGTTCTAAGATGTGTTGCTCTGCTTCGACATGGATTAATAAATGGACGTTGTGCAACAAATGCGTGTACATTGGCATCGTTGTGATTTCGTTTTTATCGTAGGAAAATTCCATTCGTGCTAACCCATCTAGTACAAGCGGAAAGCTTGATAGTTCTTTCTTTTTGAAAAAATAATATCGCTGATAATCAAGCAACTTCGCTTCATACGTCCCTTGTACACTTAGACGCATCGGAATGAATTGGCTTGCATCAATCAAAGCGTGAATCATTCCTTTTACGGTTGAATATGGCGGAAGCGGATACGTTTCCGCCACTTTGGAAGCAAACGGCTTTTTGTAGCACGCTGTTTCTTGAAATAACTTTAATCGTAATGCCTTCATATTTAAACACCGTAATACGCTTGAATTTGTTTTGAAACATATTGGAAAAACGGCTCGACAGGCATCACTTGCTCGTTGAATACATCGTACAACTCTCCTTCATTTGCAAAAACACCGCTCAATATACCGATGCGTGTATCCTTGCCGATCGCTTCTCCAGCAAATGTTTGTTCCATCGTTTCTTTAATTGGCTTCGTTTGAATAGCCCATCCGTTCCCTGTTACACTTAGTTGCACGCGCCCGAGGAAAAACGGGTTGGCGACATTGTACATTCCACCGATGACAAAAAGAGGAGATAAATTTTCTTGTCGTCCGCGAATGTTACGGTTTAGCACTTTTAACACTTCAAGCAACTGAAGGACACGGTTCGCTTTTTCTTCGCTTGGAAGTTCAATCTCCCCATCTACACCGACACGGTTTAAATCGATGGTAATCGTATATGTGTAAAAACTATGATGTTGTTCAATATTGGCCAAGTTAGCATCTTGTCCAATGCGACTTGCGAGTCCCATGTTGTTTAAAAATTCCAAATCACTTTTGTATGGCTCAAGCGAAATCGCATGGCTTAACCGAACAACAGCAGGACGTTTTTGCGAATTTTTATCTGTTTTTAAATATCCAAATAAGTCCATTTCAACAGAGTCATTAATCGTCACATCTTTTTTAAATTGGACAACTCCACTCGCTTTGTCAACCGTATCTAAATTCCACCCAAACAGTTCGTTCCCGAGCCGAACAATATCGTAACGGATACTTTGTCTCGATGCGTACGTATATACCTCGCCATCGCCGCGATGAAATTTTTTCAACTCTGAAATATTAGCAATACCTTCTCCATAGTTTAATGAGTTTGCTTGAAAAATCGCGGTCATCGTTAACGCTTTTTTCATGCTTGAACTTCCTCCTGTTCTTCTTTATATTGATTTGCTAGTAATCCAGCAATAAACGCATTCGCCACTGTCGCAAAATCTAAATCCCGTTCATGTAGCGCATTTAAGAAAATAGGTGACATCGGACGATCTGTAGACATATAAATACGCATAAGCGTATCCATAAAACTTTTTCGATTTCCGGCTTTGGCAGCGTTTAATAAACGGTAAGCAATGCTTGTTACTTTTTTCTCCGAACCGCTTGAACGTATGATCGCATCGCGAATTTCTCGCCCTTGCATAAACAATGCGCTTACTCTTTTATCTGTCGTGGCCATATCTCTCACTCCTTTTTTAAACTGCAAAATTCGATTCCGCTCCCGCACAGCAATGTACGGGCCGTTCGTACTTCTTTCATTTTTGATGCAATCGCGCAAATAGTGATAGATGACATGAATTGGATCGGCGCCGCGCAATACATATTGCACAAACTGCTCGCGATAGTCGTATGGTTTGATGTAATCAAGCCCGTCAGCATATTGCTTGAAATAATGGGCTAAGTACATAGGAAGGTGGTAATAATGCAAGTGTGTTTTTTTACTACTATAATCCGAAAAAAATTCCAGGAAAAATAAGTGATCGATCACATACTCTGATTCTTTTTTTACGCTTTGAACGAGTTGACTGACGATTTTGTTAAAAGGCTCTCTTTTTTTCTTTAATTGCTTAAAATGATTGTTTTTCTGTAAAACTTCCGCAAAAGTAGCGTCCGTCTGAACAAAACCTGCATACAGTCGTCGTTCCGTTTGTTCATTTATTCCTTCGTTTTTGTAATAAATAGTCGAGCCAATCGGTGCGAATAAAAGCACAAGTTTAGCTAATGAAGACAACGGTTTAGGTTGCTGACTATCAAAATGCCAACTAAAGTTAAACGCATTGTCTTTCGCAACCCCTATCGGAGAAAACACCATTTCTTCGAAGTTGTAAAAAGCAAGATGTTCATTGAAGAGCAGACACTTATTTATTTTTGTCTTGATGTATTCTTGTACTTCTTCTAACGTTTTTTTCTTCCATGCCCGTTTTAATTGTTTAAACGGTTGATAATCACTCTGTTTTTCTAACAAAGAACTTATCGCTTCAATAGAATGACTACCTCTAAGAGTGCATTCCAACTGTAGATCGCTAATCACAGGCAACACGTAACTTTTATAAAACTCCTCTACATGTCCATCCAAATCCAAACTATTCTTTGTCACATTTAAAAAAGATACTTGTCCAAAAAAAGATTGTAATATAGCGGCTTTAAAATAATTGAAGGTCAATTTTTCGTTAATCTTTTCTTCATTCACAATGTTTTTAAACGCATGAATATATTTTAACAACTGATCCATATGTTCGTATTTTTTTATTTCCTTCATTTTGTCAACGATGTTTTCTAATTCAGGGTTAGGGAAATATTTAAGAATTCTTTTCCCCGTATCTGATATAACTTTCTTTATCGCTGTCAAATGATTTTTAAACTGTTCTTCATTCTTCACCTGTTCCATGTAAGCATCTAATCTTTCGCATTCCCTTCTAGCAACACTATACTCCTCCAACAAATACAAGAAATATGCCCGTGGCAATTGTGGAAGCACATCGGTATCCAATTCAATTCCCCATGGTTTAACTGTCACGCTATGTTTTTGTTCTTCGCTAATTATTTCATGTTTCCGTCCGTATTCAAACACACGATATAGCCCGACAAGTCCCATGTTAATCATCCATTCCCCCATGTGCAATTCAACCTTCATTCCTTCACCTCCTCCACTTCAAGCATGCCAAATCCTTGATTACGCCGTTTTGATAAACCGAGTTGATAAAGCAATTGTAGATCGTCAGCGTCTCCACTTACCTTAAATAAGCCATGATACGCAGTGAAGTATAAATGCTGTTGTTCCCCATACTTTTCAGTAAATTGATGATTAGATTCTTTTATGACCGTCTTTTTAAATCGAATCGGTCGCACCGTCAACGGTCTATATAATCCCTTCTCACGATATTCATATAAAATCGTATCGGCTAAGTAATTGATATGTTTTTCATAATTTGGATCATCTGGAGCAATGGGAATTTTCTTTTCATCTTCTATTAACAAAGGAGAAAGCGTTCGAAATATGACAGCAGATGATGTAATCTTTTTTTCCTCTCCCATTACTATTTTTGTTCGAATAAATTCGTATCCTTTGTATTCAAACCTTTTTTTACTTTGCAAACCATTATACAAATGAAGCAAAAATTCATAATCAGGTGAACTAACAATAACGCGTAATTCATCTAGCTCAATTTCATCACCTTTTAAACAGAAGTTTTTTAAAAAAGGTGAGAAAACGAAAGGTTTTGTTTTTTGATTCATGTACAACTTTTCGTAATATTCCTCGCTAGATGTCCGTATACTTTCTTTCATGATCGACACAATTGCCATTCGATAATGAATTGGGAGTTTTTTCACTTGAAATGAGCAAATAATTCTCATAAGACACCTCCTTTTGCCTCATTTTATCGAAAAAGAAAAGAAAATGTTGTCGTTTTTTGTCAAATAAAAAGAAATTTCAATAAAATTTAACAATTAAAAACATACCATATTCAGTCATTATATTAATAAATTCGAAATCAAAAAACTCGCAAATATCCATCTATCTTCTACACTTTCTTGACATAATATTTAAATATACAAATAATAGGGAAGGGAGCAAAAAACATAAGGACTTGGGAGGGATCGATATTGTTAAGAGTTCTATTATCACTTGCTGCAGCTTTCACTCTTTTCTTTACTTCTTCTGTATATGCTCATCCTGGGAAAACAGATGCAAACGGGGGGCATACTTGTCGAACAAATTGCGAAAAATGGGGACTAAAATCTGGAGAATATCATTATCACGATAAAAATGGCAATATCATTCGTCAAACAAATAAAGCTACTCATCCCCCTGACATTCGTGTTAATTCAAAACATGTTGTAAAAGTTATTCGTGTAGTAGATGGCGACACAATCGATGTTCGTTTTTCTAACGGCGCAACATCACGAGTTCGTTTCATTGGCGTTAATACGCCAGAAACTGTCCATCCTCAAAAACCAGTAGAGAAATATGGAAAAGAGGCATCGAACTACACAAAAAAACGATTGACCAATCAAACGGTTACACTTGAATTTGATGTAGGAGTGAAAGACAAATACGGCCGTTTTCTAGCGTATGTTTGGGTCGGAAAAGAGCTTTATAACGAAACGCTTGTCCAAGACGGATATGCACGAGTGATGACAATTCAACCAAACGTCAAATATCAACAACGCTTTATTACAGCTGAACGAAAAGCACGTCAACAAAAGAAAGGGCTATGGCAATCATAACAACATAAAAGCTGTTCCGAAAAACACCTCGGAACAGCTTTTTAATCCTTATAGGTACGATACAAACCAAAAAAAGTGTTGATGTATCAACACATGGAAAAGCTATACAGCTCCATTATACACACGTTTGAAAATTCAGTCAATAGCCTGTATTCCTTGCTACATATGCAAAAATCGCGAAAAACAACTTGTCGTCGATCCCCTGGGATTTTTGCAAGATTGGAGGTCGACGACGGTTGTGAAGTTTTTCACAACCGTTGTGTAAAAAACAGCCTCCGATTCGGAGACTGTTTTATGCTTCCGCGTTCACTTCCGCAATAATAACAAAGCCAATGACGGCTGTGATGACTAAGCCTGTGATCATCCACATCATCGTGCATTCCCCCTTTGCCCATTTTCTTTTATTTTACACGTTTTTTCTTTGTTCGAAAATGGGTTTATGCGTCTTCTTCTATTTTTCGTGCGTATGCGTGCGAACGGTGAGTGAAAAAGATCGAGGCGAGCATGAGAACGAATACTGCGCCGAGCACAAGTGGACGCTTTTCACCGTCGATTGCGCTTGGGATGAGTGTACCGACATATAAAAACGCACTAAGCGCAAATAAAACGAGACTGTATGCTTTATAGTCACGCGCTTTTCCTAACCAATTTCGCTTTTGTTCATCCAAAATAACCGTCCCCCTTCCTTCTTTCAATGTATCATAGAAAAGAAAAAAGGGGACGATGTAATTTATGCCAACGCTTGTGCTAAATCTTCTATTAAATCGTCAGCATCTTCTAATCCGACAGAAATGCGAATGAGCCCGTCCGTAATGCCCAATTCGTCGCGACGCTCTTTCGGAATAGAGGCGTGCGTCATTTTTGCTGGGAGTGAAATTAAACTTTCTACTGCACCTAAGCTTTCCGCAAGTGTAAAGTAACGGACGCGGGTTAATACTTGTTCTGCCTTTTCGCCGCTGCCGACGTCAAATGAAACCATACCTCCAAATCCGCGCATTTGTTTTTTCGCTACGTCATAGTTTGGATGAGACGGAAGACCTGGGTAGTATACGCGTGTGACAGCTGGATGGTTGATTAAAAATTCAACAATTTTGTGCGTATTTTGTTCGTGTTCTTCCATGCGAATGCCGAGCGTTTTCATGCCGCGCATTAATAGCCATGAATCTTGTGGGCCGAGAATGCCACCTGTTGAGTTTTGAATAAAATGTACATCTTGCGCGAGTTGTTCGTTATTGACGACGACAAGCCCTGCGACGACATCGCTATGTCCACCTAAATATTTTGTGGCGCTATGAATGACGATGTCTGCACCAAATGCGATCGGCGTTTGCCAATATGGCGTGCTAAACGTGTTGTCGACAATCATCAATAGTCCATGACGTTTCGCAATTTCTGATGCACCTTGTAAATCAGTAATTTTTAAAAGCGGATTTGTCGGCGTTTCGATATAAATCGCTTTCGTGTTTGGTTGAATGTGCGCTTCAATGTTCGCTAAGTCGCTCGTATCGACAAACGTTGATGCAATGCCCAAGCGGTTTAATACTTTCGTCATGACGCGATATGTGCCACCGTATACGTCGTCCGTTAAAATGACGTGGTCGCCACTATTGAACAACATCATGACTGCGGTAATCGCTGCCATACCTGAACTAAACGCAAAACCTGCATATCCTTCTTCCACATCTTTAATGAGCTCCTCTAACGCATGGCGCGTCGGATTGCCTGTGCGCGAATATTCATATCCTTTATGCACCCCGACTGCCTCTTGTTTATACGTGCTCACTTGATAAATCGGAACGGATACAGCACCTGTATGGGCATCTCCCACAATGCCGCCATGAATGAGTTTCGTTTTTCTTCTCACGTTACATCCCACCTTCGTAAATGTTTTTACTTAAATATCGTTCGCTACTATCTGGGAAAATGACGACGATGTTCGTTCCTTCTTTCGCTTGTTCCGCCTCTAGCAACGCCGCATGAAACGCTGCCCCAGATGAGCTGCCGACAAGCAATCCTTCTTTTAGGGCAAGTTCTTTGACGCGACGAAATGCATCGTCATCGAGAATTGTATAAATCGCATCAAAATAGCTTTCATCCATATATGGTGTTAAACTTTCCATCCCGATGCCTTCCGTTCGATGCGGGCCCGGTTTTCCGCCGTTTAAAATCGAGCCTTCAGGTTCAACGATGACCGTTTTAATACTTGCATTTTTTTCTTTCAAAAATTTAGCCGTACCCATAAATGTGCCGCCTGATCCAGCACCGGCGACAAATACATCAATTTGTCCGTTCAGTTGTTCCCAAATTTCTGGTCCAAGCGTTTTGTAGTACGTGCGTGGGTTCGCTGGATTTTCAAACTGTTGTGGGCAATAAGCGTTCGGAATTTCCGCAGCAAGCTCTTTCGCTTTGCGAATCGCTCCCGCCATCCCTTCGCTCGTTGGGGTGTTGATTACCGTTGCGCCAAGCGCGCGCATCAGTTGTTGTTTTTCGATGCTAAATTTTTCTGGAACGCAAAAAATGACGCGAATATTTTTCCCGATCGCTGCAAGCGCAAGACCAATTCCTGTATTTCCTGCCGTCGGTTCAATAATCGTTCCCCCTTCTTTAAGCTTTCCTGTCGCTAGTGCATCGTTTAGCAGCTCTTGACCGAGACGATCTTTCACGCTTCCACCCGGATTCAAATATTCGAGCTTCGCAAATAAACGTACTCCTTTTGGAAGCGGAAACTGTGTAATTTCAACGATCGGCGTATTCCCGATTAATTCATGCACGTTTTTCGCTACCTTCATGTTGTGACCTCCCGAAAGATAAAAAGAAGGAGAGGAAAACTCTCCTATTTGTTTAACTCGTTTACCATTAATTGAACAAGCTCAGATGAATGAAGGGCTGCTTTTTGTAAAAATTGTTCAAACGATACGTTCGACTCTTTGCCAGCGATGTCTGATAATGCACGAATGACGACAAACGGCACACCAAACTGATGGCATACTTGCGCAATCGCGGCCGCTTCCATTTCCACAGCATATAAATCAGGAAACTGCGTGCGCACAAAATCAACGCGCGCAGGATCGTGCATAAATGAATCGCCTGTCGCAATTAATCCTTTCGCCACTTGGATGGCACGAATGTGCGCTGCGCTCGTTTCAGCCGCTTGTACTAATCGTTCATCTGCCTTATAGCGCGCTGGCATGCCTGGCACTTGACCGTATGCATAGCCAAATGCGGTGACGTCGACGTCGTGATGAACAACTTCAGTCGAAATGACGATATCTCCAACGTTTAATGATGGCGCAAAACCGCCAGCTGAACCTGTGTTAATAACGACATCTGGGGCAAAACGTTCAAGTAAAATCGTCATCGACATCGCTGCATTCACTTTACCGATGCCTGATTTTAATAAAACGACGTCTGCCCCATCTAACGTGCCGCTATAAAAAGAACAATTCGCTACCGTCGTTTCTGTTCGATCGGCAATTTTTTCGCGCAAAATCGCCACTTCTTCTTCCATCGCTCCAATGATTGCTATTTTCATCGTTTCAACCTCTTTCACTTATTGTTTCACAGCCTCCATCAACCAGACGAAACGATTCATTGGCGTAAATGTGACGGTAAAACCGTGCGTTGTAAACATATGCTCAAGAGCAGGAATCGTCGTGTAATATTCCCGTTGTAAATCTTCGGCTAAATCGACGAATCCTTTTTGTTTCGCTTCTGCAATCATCGCCTCGTGCGCTTCGCGGTCGATAAACGCTGTATCAGCAAACACTATTTTACCACCTTTACGAAGAAGTGCGCTATATTTGCCGATCGCTTCTTCTTTTTCCGTATCTGTTAAATGGTGAAACGCATACGTGCTCACGATCGTATCGATCGGTTCATTCAGCAACGGAAATTGTAAAAAGTCACCATCCTCAACGGACACATCTCCAAGTTTTTCTTTCGCCAGCTCGCGCATCGGGGCAGACGGCTCGATGCCGTACACTGTTTTTTTCGCCTCGATAAGCTTTTTCGTTAAATTTCCTGTGCCAACGCCGAACTCTAGCACGACATCGCCACTTTTTTCAACGACTGTATTTAAAATCGCCTCATATCCGTCAAATACGTCACGATATTGTTCATCGTGTCCGTATACAGACGAATCGTACGACTGCGCCCACGTTTCAAAGATGTCTAAAAACTCACGTCCCATGATGTCACACTCCATAATTATAATAATTCCTATAAGTATAGTATGAATTTAATGTATTGCTGTTCTCAATCTACCATATTTTTTTTAGATGTTCAATGGAAATGTGTTAAACTACGTGTAGAAAGGAGGAAGACAATGATTACGTTTGATCTCATTCAAGATAAAGTGGAGTTTTTTGAAGCGACAGATTTAAAGACATTGGAAAAGAAAATTAATGAACAAATTGAACATAACAAAGCGATTATGCTTGAAGTGTATCATGTGTCGTATGACGTACAGCTGTTAGAAAACGGACAACGTCTATACAGTGCGATGGTGCATTTTAAAGCAAAAAAATAGAGCGTCACGGACGGCGCTCTATTTCTTTTAGTTGTTGCACTTTTGTCGGCTTCCAACCTTCGTCGGTCACCCATTCGATAAACACTTTATAATGTTCTGTTTTATCTTTTTTTGAGACGGTGGCAACGGCGTGGTTCGGACTGCCGCCATTTCCGATAAACCAGACGATCAGATCAGAAGAAGAAATGCCTGTCGCATAACTAATGGCATCGAGCATTTCCTTCCAATCAACAGAGTTTTTATCATATTGTGTCACATGCGGCTCCGATTGGGTTGTACCGATCGGCTGCCATGACGGGTTAACAATTTCGCGAATGGCGTTTGAATTTGGATCTTCAACAACCGTTTCTTGTACGTTGTCGTTCGGCTGTTGTTCATTTGTTTCTGTTTCCGTTTCAGATGGTTGTTCGTCGTTTGACGGCTCATTTGTTTCCACTTCAACTGGTGCTGGTTGCGGAGAAGCGTTCGTTTCCTTGACGGAACGGTCGTTAGCGAACAACCATTTCCATCCGAAAAATAAAATAAGCGCAAACACAATCGCAATGAACGTATTCAATACACGATTCACTTTTCTTTGTTTTGAACGTTTTGCAAAACGGCTGCTCACTCTTGGTACCTTCCTTTCTGTTCCAACTCATATGTGGCACGAACGATATCGGCAAATATACTGTTCGTGACGGCGGCAGAGGACGTTGTTTCTAATTGTACCACAACGAGCGCATATTTTGGACGGTCATCTGGAAAATAACCCGCAAACCATTTGTTCACTACGTCATTTTTTCCTGTTTGCGCTGTTCCTGATTTTCCTGCTACGGCGTAAGGCAACGATTGAAACGAACGGCCCGTCCCTTCTGGGTGCTTCACAACAAGTTGTAACAGTTGTTGCAGTTCGTCTACCGTCTCTTTGCGCAATGAATCCATCGTTAATCGCTTCTCATCAAATGCAAAAAACGTCGTTCCATCTTTATACATCATTTTTTGAACGATGCGCACTTGTTTTGCTTCACCGCCCCGAGCAATCGTTGCCATCATATTCGCGACCGCAAGCGGTGAAACGCGCACATCTTTTTGTCCAATGGACGTTTGCGCGACGGCAAGCGGAATATGTTTATCCCGTTCATCTCCCCAAATGTTCCCTTTTTTCTCTTCATGAAGCGGGCGAAACGATGGAAAGTGATATACATCTCCCTCCCAACCAACGCGCGGCAACAATCCAAGTTTTTGAGCATATGTCTCAAACACATTTTTATCTATCGCAATCAACTGTTTTCCTAGCTCTCCAAACGTCCTGTTGCAACTGATCGCAAAACTATCTTCAAACGTGCGCATCCCTTTCTTTTTTTCTTCTGGCTCACCGTTAATTTTTTGGTCACAGTTAAACGTCTGTCCGTGAATGAGTCCATGTTCAAGCGCAGCAGCTGCAACGACGACTTTAAAAACAGATCCCGGCACTTGAGGAAGAAGCGCTTTATTTTCCATCGCTCCATCTTTGTACGGATCTCGTTCATCGATGGCGGGAGCGCTCGCTAAAGCGAGGACGTCATTTGTTTTGACATCAAGTAAAACGACAGCCCCTTTTTGCATGCCATGTTGCGCTACAATTTGTTCAACACGCTGTTGAAGGGTGCGATCAATCGTCGTTTGTACCGTAATCGGATAAAACGGATTCGCCTGCTCCGTATATTTCACATCCATCCCAAACAGCGGCTCACCGCGAGCATCTACGTGATACAATAACTTCGTTTCCCCATCAGGAATTAAAAATTCATCAAACGAACTTTGTAAGCCAGACACGCCTATTTTTGTTTTTGGAGATAAGTTTCGATCCGCGTAGCGTTCTTTTAACACTTTAACATTTTCTCCAAGTAAGCCGATGACATGTTGCGCATATTTTTGTTTGAGTTCGTACTGTTTATGAACGGCAATCACACCTGGAATGCGCAAATCATTAATCCGCTCCATTTGCCAAGGTTGCAGTTGAATTGGTTGTTGTCCATTGTGCAAAATGATCGGACCTTTCGCCGTTTCAAGCTGCCGTTTTATCGTTTCTTTTGGCATGGAAACAATCGTTGCGATTTGATCAATGGGCCAGTCCATTTTTTTTAAAAAAGGAAATAACACGAGCGTCGGAATGTATTCATATGTGAGCGGCTCGCCGTTTCGTGCGACGAACATGCCGCGTCCGTTATCAATCACAAGCTGTTCCGTCCGCTGTGCAACGCTTGCTTCAATTAAATTCACCCCATGAAACGACTCGGTGCTAACAAGTTGTAGTTGAACGAGTCGCCCTGCGAGCGCAAGTATTCCTAATTGTATCATCGTTAAGATAATGATGATTCGTTTTTTTATCATAAAAAACACCTCGTCTTCATTGTCGACGAGGTATCACATTTTAAAACCTATTTTACCGCGACGATTTTTACAACCATATCGCCACCAGGCGTATGAACCGTCACTTCTTCGCCAACGCGGCGACCGATAAGAGATTTAGCAATTGGAGAGTCGTTTGAAATTTTTCCTTCAAACGGATCCGCTTCTGCACTACCGACGATCGTATACGATTCTTCTTCCCCATCTGGAAGCTCGATAAATGTCACCGTTCTTCCGAGCGATACGACGTCTGTGCTTTCTAAATCTTCTTCAATAATTTTCGCATTGCGAATCATATTTTCAAGCATTTGGATGCGTGATTCAACGAACGCTTGCTCATCTTTAGCTGCATCGTACTCCGAGTTTTCGGATAAATCACCGAAACTGCGTGCGATTTGAATGCGCTCTACCACTTCTTTTCGCTTCACCGTTTTTAAATATTCAAGTTCTTGCTCGAGTTTCTCCTTCCCAGCTTTCGTCATTGGGTATTCTTTTTCCATTGACATGTAACTCACTCCTTTTTATTTATGTATGGAAAATGTACGAACGAGCTGTTCGTACAAAAGACAAAAAGTTTACATATTATCTATGCTATGGTATTACAAAATAGACTTTTGTTCAAGAATCGTTTGAATTTTTGTAACCATTAAATCAATGGCTACGTAATTATGGCCACCTTCTGGAATAATAATGTCAGCATACCGTTTCGTCGGCTCGATAAATTGATTGTGCATCGGACGCACGACGTTGACATATTGTTCGATGACCGACTCAAGCGTGCGGCCACGCTCTTTAATGTCACGCAACAAGCGACGAATAATACGAATGTCCGCATCTGTATCGACGTACACTTTAATATCCATTAAGTTGCGCAATCGTTCATCTTCTAATACAAGAATACCTTCTAAAATAATAACATCTTTCGGCTCGACGCGAATGACTTCGTTTGAACGTGTATGAAGCGTGTAGTCATATACAGGCTTATCGATCGGTTCATAATTTAAAAGCTTATGAATATGCTCGATTAATAAATCATTGTCAAAAGCGAGCGGATGATCGTAGTTTGTTTTTAATCGTTCTTCAAACGGTAAATGACTTTGGTCTTTATAATAAAAATCTTGTTCAAGCATTAAAATAGAATGTCCTTGAAAATGTTCATAAATTGCTTTTGTGACGGTCGTTTTCCCCGAACCAGAGCCACCTGCGACTCCGATCACAACCGGTTTCTTCCTCATGTTAGTGCCCCTTTCTCATCATGTTGTATGGGAAAACTTCTCGATCGACTTTAAAACGAACGATTTGGAGCGGATGGCGCGCAGCGTCAAGCTCGTTTCCTTCTTCATCCCAAATCGTTTCAATGACTTGTGTAAAGTTTTCAATTTCAGGTCCGAAAAATTCTACTTCATCGCCCGGTTTAAAGAAGTTGCGTTGTTGTAACGTCACGATACGTGTGTCTTTGTCATAGTCTAGCACGAGACCGACGAAATCGTACGTCGTCTTTTTACTATGCACCCCAAACATTTGCTCTTTATAGCCTGGAACACCTTCAAAAAAGGCTGGCGCTGTATCGCGGTTCGCACATTTATCGAGTTCATCTAACCACTCTTTCCGAATGACAAAGTTGTCCGGATCGGCACAGTAGGCGTCAATCACTTTTCGATACACGCTAACGACGGTAGCGACGTAGTGAATCGACTTCATGCGACCTTCAATTTTTAAACTATCGATGCCGAGTTCAATCATTTTTGGAATGGACTGAATTAAGTTTAAATCTTTCGGGCTCATCGCAAACGGGTCGTCATGTTCATCAAACAACGCCACCGCTTGATCGCCTTCAAGCTTGTACAAATCGTAATCCCAACGGCACGATTGACAGCAACCACCGCGGTTTGAATCGCGCGCAGTCATATGGTTGCTTAATACGCAACGACCAGAATAGGCGATACACATCGCACCGTGAATAAACGTTTCAATTTCAATATCGACTTTCTCTTTAATTTCACGAATTTCTTCCGCGCTTGTTTCGCGTGCTAAAACGACGCGTTCGAGCCCTTCTTCTTTCCAAAATTGTACCGCTTTCCAGTTCGTGAGCGATTGCTGTGTACTTAAGTGCACTTCTAATTTCGGTGCGACGCGGCGTGCTGTTTCAATAATGAGCGGGTCGGCAACGATAATGCCGTGCACGCCAACGCTCTCTAGGCCGCGCAAATATTCTTCTAACCCTGGAATGTTTTCATTATGAGCGTAAATGTTTGTCGTGACGTAAATTTTTGCTCCATATTGCTTTGCAAATTGTACACCTTCTGCCATTTCTTCAAGCGTGAAGTTGTCGGCATTTGAACGAAGGCCGTATTCTTGTCCACCGATAAAAACAGCATCCGCTCCGTAATGCACAGCTACTTTGAGCTTTTCTAAGTTGCCGGCTGGCGCAAGCAACTCTGGTTTTTTTACAATGACGCGCTTGCCGTTGATGATTTGTGATATGCTCATACGTCTCCCTCCTTTTCGTTTAATATACAGTTTCTTTAAAGAAAAAGCCGGTATCTAACGGACGATGTGTTGGTTGAATCGCTTCAATGCGCGCAAACAACTCGCCTTTTTCTTCCTCGTATTGCTCGCGATTTTCTGCGCACAAATCGATCGCGCGACGATATAATTTCGTCACTTCTGTAATATACTCTGGCTCATGAAGCACGCCGTCAATTTTAAAGCTATCAATGCCCGCATCGATCATGTCTTCAAGTTCATCGATAATGCAAATGTCATTTGGACTCATAATATGCGTACCGTTTTCATCTTCAAAAATCGGATATTTATTGTCGCGCTCTTTATCGTATAAAAAGAGCCCTTTCGCATATTTCATTTGTTGTACTTCCATAAACTTGCCTTGATATTCAAAATAGTTGCCGATGAGGGACCGCTTCGACTGAAACATGCACGTCATGCCGTGTACTTGCACTTCAATTTCCACTTCCGCATGATTTTTAATATCAATAATTTCTTCCATATTTAACTCTCGCGCTAAGACCGCACGTTTCGCTCCTTTTCGTCCCCAATAGTTGCACGCATACCAGTTTGTCGCTGTCGTTTCTGTGTTCCAATGAAGTTTCATATGCGGTGCGACTTCTCGTACGGTCATTAACACCGCTGGATCGCCAAATACGATGGCGTCCACTTGTTGTTCGGATAAAAAGCGGACGTAATCACCTAGTTCATCCACTTTATCGTTATGAAAAAGCGCGTTCATCGCAACATATACGCGCACCCCGTACTTTCGTGCCACGTGCATGGCATCGATGATATGTTGCCTTGAAAATTCGCCTGCTAAGCGTAAGCCGTACCGTTGTTCACCGATCATTACAGCATTTGCTCCCGCTTGAGCAAGTTGTTCCATATGCGCAACGCTCGTTGGCGTAACAAGCAATTCTGGTTTTTTCATGTTATTCACCTCTTTTTCTCGATATCGCTATTCCATCCCCGATCGGAATGATGACCGTTTCATAGCGCGGATGCGCCATTAGCCATTCGTTATATGCTTGAATTTTTTTAATCAGCTGGCGAATGCGTTTTTGTTCAATCGGTTCATGTGTAGCGACAAGCCCTTTAAACAATACGTTATCTGTTATAATGATTCCTCGCTCGCTTAATAGCGGCTCGTACAACTCAAAAAAGCGGCGATATTGTCCTTTTGCCGCGTCAATAAATAATACGTCAAAAGGGGCATGCTTTTTCACTTCGTCGCCCATATCAAGCGCATCACCAAACAATAACGTTATTTGCTCTTTTGTATTCGTTTGCTCTACATAAACGAGCGCCTGTTTATAGCGCTCTTCATCGCGTTCGATCGTGACAATGTGTACATGCGGCAACGCTTTTGCCATCCGAATGGCAGAGTAGCCAATGGCCGTGCCGATTTCTAAAATACGCATCGGTTGCACGAGTTTTAACATGTGCAACATCGTTTCGATGCTAAGCGCATCCATAATCGGAACGTTATGTTCACGCGCATATCGTTCCATCGCTACGATCGCTTCTTCTTTTTTTGGTAGTAATCGTTCTACATATTGAATCATTTCCTCATTTACCAACGAACTGTCCTCCTCGCAAAAACAAGAGTTCAAACGAATTGAACTCTTGTTTCATCACGATCCATAACTTTATATATACTACCATAAATCAAAATAAAAAGCGAACGTTTTATTGCTTTCCGATATATTTTGCCTTCTCACGATTATGTTCGTCAAGCGTTTTTGTAAAAATAACATCGCCTGTTGGTGTTGCTAAAAAGTAAAAGTAGTCCGTTTCCGCTGGATGAAGCGCCGCATGAATCGACATTTCTCCCGCATTTGCAATTGGCCCTGGTGGAAGTCCTTTATGCATATACGTGTTATACGGTGAGTTTACTTCCAAGTCTTTGTAATATACACGTTGTTTATGCTTTCCGAGCGCATATAAAACCGTTGGGTCTGTTTGAAGCGGCATTCCTTTTTCCAATCGATTGTAAAACACACTAGCAATTTTTTCGCGATCCGCTTTTTCCGTCGCTTCTTCTTCAATAAGTGAAGCCATCGTTAACAATTGATGAACTGTCATGCCGCGCGCTTCCATATCTTCCGTATATTTCGCCAATATTTCTTCCGTTTTAGCGATCATCGTTTCAATCATTTCTTCAAGTGGCGGTTTTTCTTCCGTAAATGAATAGGTTGCTGGGAATAAATATCCTTCCAGCGCATAACGAATGTTTTTATTTAAAATATCCGCTGTTAAAACAGAAGGATATTTTTTCATTAACTCTTCAATATACGTGCGATTTGTTAATTTCGCCATAATGTCTTCTGTGGAATAGCCCGTCTTTTGTGACATAATCGTCGCAATTTGCGTCAACTGTTTTCCTTCTGGAATCGTTATTTTCAATTTTGGTTCTTTCACAACTTTCCCTGTTTTAAGTTGCTTTACAATTTGTTCAAATGTCATTGCTTTTGTAAACGTATAATTGCCGGCTTGAAAGTCCGCATGGTTTTTAAATTTTACGTAATAGCGAAAAATCGTTGCATCTTTTACGACACCGTTTTTTTCTAATATATTTGCGATTGTATACACCGATGAACCGATCGGAATTTCCACTTGAATCGGTGTTTTGTCGCTCGGATCAACCGGTTGCAAAGCAGAACGAATGTATACAAATAAACCAATGCATGCAGCAACCATGAACAATAACAAAGGTGCAGTAATATATAAAACAATTTTTCGCACCGTTTTCGCTTCGTGTTCTTGTAACATACGCTATCCTCCCCTCACTTTTGACATTATACTACAAACCACGACATGACATAAATAAAAAAAGAAGCTGACGCGCAGTCAGCCTCTTATTCTTCCTCTTCTTCCTCTTCGCCGAGGAATGTGTTTAACATTTCTTCAATCATTTCCCATTCTTCTTCTGTTTCGATCGGCTGCAATTCTCCTGCTTGCCCATCTTCTCCTGGGATAAAGGAAGATGCGTGAATTTCGATTTCTTCGTTGTCATCTTCTTCTGCACCAATTGGGTAGTACAAAACATAAGATTTTCCGAATTCCTCAGATTCAAACGTAAATAATACTTCACAAAGTTGCTCATTGCCGTTGTCATCAACGACTGTAATGTGTTTTTCACCGTGTTCCATCATGTTCACCTCAATTGTTTATGGTCCAAATACGATTGTAAAATCATCACTGCGGCCATTTTGTCGATCACTTTCTTTCGCTTTTTTCGACTGACGTCCGCAGCGATCAACATGCGCTCTGCCGCCATTGTAGACAACCTTTCGTCCCACAAGACGACAGGAAGTGAAAACGTTTGTTTCACTTGTTCTGCAAAGCGTTTTGTCGCTTCACCGCGCGGTCCGATCGTGCCGTTCATGTTTTTCGGAAACCCGACGACGATTTCTTCGACCGCATATTGCTCGATCAGTTGCCGCAAACGGTCAAAACCATATTCGCCATGTTCTTCATCGATGCGAATCGTCTCGATGCCTTGAGCCGTCCATCCTAATTCGTCGCTTACAGCAACGCCGAGCGTTTTCGTTCCAACGTCTAATCCTAAAATACGCATATGGCTATTCCTCGCGATGTGTTCGTAAATAGAATTTCACTAATTCTTCAATTAATTCGTCACGATCAACTTTTCGAATTAAGTTTCTGGCATCTTTATGGCGAGGGATGTAAGCTGGATCACCAGACAATAAGTAGCCGACAATTTGGTTAATCGGGTTATATCCTTTTTCTTGCAACGCGTCGTATACAGTAAGCAATACTTCTCGAACATCGACGTTCATCGGCTCTTCCGAGAAGTTAAATTGCATTGTATTATCAAACGAACTCATCGTTTTTGCACCCCACTCTCACGTTCCGAGAAATCTGGCATATCCATCCTTACATCCATTGTACACGATTTCTACCGTTTATTAAACAGATTTTACCCACTGCTCGACAAATTTCAATGCTTCGTCTACTTTATTCGCATCTTTTCCGCCTGCTTGTGCCATATCTGCTCGGCCGCCACCGCCGCCGCCGCAACGCGTCGCCACTTCTTTAATGAGTTTTCCAGCGTGATAACCGCGGTCGATTAAGTCGTTTGTGACACCGGCAATTAAGTTTACTTTATTTTGTTGTACAGAAGCAAGCACAATGATTGCTGATCCTAATTTTTGTTTTAAATCGTCGACCATTGCACGTAAGCTGTTCATATCAGCGTTATTTACTTTGCTTACAACAAGTTGAACGCCATTGATTTCTTTCGTTTGGTTGACTAAGTTTTCTGCTTCCATATGGCTTAAACGGGCAGCAAGCGATTCGTTTTCACGTTGCAATTCGCGCATGTCATTCATAAGCGTATCGATGCGCGTGAGCACATCTTTCGGGTTCGTTTTTAATTTTTCCGCTACTTCTTTTAACAATGCAATTTGATCGTTCATTAAACGATACGCTGCTTTTCCTGTGACCGCTTCAATGCGGCGTGTGCCTGCGCCAATACCTGATTCAGAAACGATTTTAAACAAGCCGATTTCCGCCGTATTTGTGACATGGCAACCACCACAAAGCTCTAAGCTATAGTCGCCTACTTGCACAACGCGCACGATGTCACCATACTTTTCGCCAAACAGCGCCATCGCCCCCATCGCTTTCGCTTCATCAAGCGGCTTATAGTCGATGTTTACAGGAAGATTACGCCAAATTTGTTCGTTGACGATCGCCTCAATTTGTTCAAGTTCTTCTTGTTTCACTTGACCGAAATGAGTGAAGTCAAAGCGTAAACGATCAGGCGCAACAAGCGAGCCTGCTTGGTTTACATGCACGCCAAGCACATCTTTTAACGCTTGATGTAACAAATGCGTCGCTGTATGGTTTTTCACGATATCGACGCGCGCCGCTTCATCGACATGCGCTGTATATGTGCTGTTTGTTTGAATAACACCGTGTTCGACAACGATATGATGTAAATGTTGGCCGTTCGGTGCTTTTTGTACATCTTTGACGTACGCTTTTCCTGTTTCTCCTTCGATCCAGCCACGGTCGGCAATTTGTCCACCGCTTTCTGCATAAAACGGCGTTTCACGTAAAATGACTTGTGCTTCTTCCCCTGCGCGTACTTCATTGACAAGTTGACCGTCTTTTACGATCACTTCCACGACAGAGGAAACAGAAAGTTGTTCGTAGCCGACAAACGTGCTTTCCACTTTAATGTCACCTAATACGCCGCCTTGAACTTGCATCGAATCAACATCTTGACGCGCAGCACGTGCTCGCTCACGTTGTCGCTCCATTTCACGTTCAAAACCGTCGTGATCCACTTTCATTCCTTCTTCCGCCGCATACTCTTCCGTTAATTCAACCGGGAAGCCGTATGTATCGTACAAACGGAATACATCTTCACCGCTAATCGTGTCACTACCACGTTGTTTTTCTTTTTCAATGACGCTCGCTAAAATCGCAAGACCTTCATTTAATGTTTCATGGAAGCGCTCTTCTTCGTTTTTAATCACTTTTTGAATAAATTGTGCTTTTTCTTTCACTTCCGGATAATAGTCGACCATAATTTCGCCGACAACCGGAACGAGCTCATACATAAACGGACGTTGAATGTTTAATTGTTTTGCATAGCGAACCGCACGGCGCAATAAGCGACGTAAGACGTAGCCGCGTCCTTCGTTTGATGGAAGCGCTCCGTCGCCAATGGCAAACGTGACCGTACGAATATGGTCGGCAATAACTTTAAATGCGACATCTTTTTCTGCATCGGTGCGATATGTTTCACCTGAAATTTGTTCCGTCGCTCGAATGATCGGCATAAATAAATCCGTATCGAAGTTTGTCGGCACGTCTTGTAAAATCGAGCACATCCGCTCTAGCCCCATGCCTGTATCAATGTTTTTCTTCGGAAGCGGCGTATACGTGCCGTCAGGGTTATGGTTAAATTGAGAAAAGACGAGGTTCCATACTTCTAAATAACGTTCGTTTTCTCCGCCAGGATATAATTCGGGATCGTTCGGATCGTTACCAAATTGTTCCCCGCGATCGTAGAAAATTTCTGTATTTGGGCCGCTTGGGCCTTCCCCGATATCCCAGAAGTTTCCTTCTAAACGAATAATTCGTTCTTCTGGCAAACCAATTTCGTTATGCCAAATGTCAAACGCTTCTTCATCTTCTGGATGAATCGTCACAGAAAGACGGTTTGGATCAAAGCCGATCCATTTTTCGCTCGTTAAAAACTCCCATGCCCAGTGAATGGCTTCTCGTTTAAAATAATCACCGATTGAAAAGTTTCCGAGCATTTCAAAAAACGTATGATGGCGCGCCGTTTTTCCGACGTTTTCAATATCGTTTGTACGAATCGACTTTTGCGCGTTACAAATGCGCGGATTGTCCGGAATGACACGGCCATCAAAATATTTTTTTAACGTTGCGACACCGCTGTTAATCCATAACAATGACGGGTCGTCAATTGGAATAAGCGATGCGCTCGGCTCAACGGCGTGACCTTTTTCTTTAAAAAAGTCTAAAAACATTTGACGTACTTGAGCAGATGTTAGCTTTTTCACGTTTCCTTCCTCCCTTAAAAATATAAAAAACTCCCATCCCTGCTCAGGGACGAGAGCTTGCTCGCGGTACCACCCTGTTTATGGACAAAACGTCCATCACCTCAACCGCCGTAACGTGGCTTCGTCGGCAGGGTTTGCCTGCACTCCGGATTAGCGTTCTGTTACCCTTCATCTGGAATTTCTTTCAGCCACGGAAATTCCTCTCTGTGCGCCGAAAGCGCTTTAAGATGGACTGTAACATACTCGATCCTTCATCGTTTTTTATGTATTACTCTTGTGAAAATTATAGACAAGCCCCTTTTTTTTGTCAATGCACCGTTGTTTTCAACGCACGAATGTGCGTAAATGTCTCCTTTACGATCGCAACAATTGGGACAGCGACAATTAAACCAAGCACTCCACCTATTTCCCCACCGACAAATAACGAAAACATAATGATGAGCGGATGTAAATGTAAACTTTTTCCTACGATCAAAGGGGATAAAATGTTCCCTTCAATAAATTGCAATAAAAAGACGATGCCAACGGTCAAAAACAACATATTTACTGAAACGGTGGCGGCGATAATGGCGGCTGGAATCGCGCCAATAATCGGCCCGAAATAAGGAATAACATTTGTTGCGCCGACGATGATGCCGAGCAACAGCGGATATTTCATGCCGATGAGCCAAAACGCAAGTGCGGCGGCTGTTCCGATCAATAAGCAAACGAACAATTGTCCACGAATATAGCCACCGAGCGCCCGATCGACGTCACGCAAAAATTGAACACCTTCATTTCGCCATTTTTTCGGTGTTAAATCCCACGCGGCTTTTTTCATGAGCTCCACATCTTTTAACATGTAGAAAGCGATAAACGGGATAATAAAAAGAACGATAACCCGATTAATCAACTGTTTCAAGCCAATAATCGTCCCTGTAACCGCCTCGCTAATAAATGACTCGGCTTCCGCTATCATGGCTTCAATTCGTTGATGAACATCATAAGGCCATGTTGCCGTTTGTTCATGAATGACGTTCGTCCATTGTTCATACGTACGAACAAACATCGGCAAACTTTTATTTAAGTCTTCCAACTGGGCGATAAATAACGGTGTCCCTTTATAAACAGCAAAACCGATCCCGCCGAAAAATATGGCGTAAATCAAAAGAATAGCGAACGCCCTCGGCATGCCACGTTGATGAACGTATTCAACGACAGGATGCAGCAAGTATGTAATAAATGCAGCGATAAAAAAAGGAGTCGAAATTTTTATAAATAAGTGCAAAAACGGAAGCCATACAGACTTCAGCTTTATGATAAAATATAAACAAACTAAAACAACTAACAATTTCGTTAAACGAACGAAAAAATGAAGATGTGAATATTCCAAGATGATCCCTCCTCTTTTCATAGTGTGAGGTCAAAAGAAGGATGTTATACAAAAACCGGCAACCTCAGATGAGATTGCCGGTTTTTCGTTACATAAATGGACGTAACATTTGTTTGCCGACTTTTCGCATGTTGCGCATGTTCATGCCACCGTTTCGTTGCGCTAATTGATATGCAGCTACTCCTGCACCGATCGCAATTAAAGAAGCGATTGTTCGATTCATCGTCATTCTCCTTTCATTACGAAAACAAAGTTCGTTCTTGTTCACTAAACAAATCATCGAGCGAGCTGAGCGTTCCGTCTTCTTCAACTTGGTGCGTATAAATCATTCCTTTTTGAACGGTTAGCTCAATAAAGCAGTTCCAACAATAATACTGATTAACACCGATTTTCCCTAAATCTTTACTTTGACAATTCGGACACTTTAACATAAAAGGACACGCTCCTTTTTATTTTTTCTTCTATCTTTGTCATTTTTTTATGCAAACATACGTCACGGAAAGAAGGAGCGTGCCAATATGTGTGTCCGTCATTATGTTACGTCATTTTCCATGAAGTCATACGGGGTAACACCTTCCATTCCGATGTTTGCATCTTCCATCGGAAGTAGTTGTTGTTCTGGTGAAATAGCAGCAATTAATTTTTCGTATAATGTCGTCTGTCTCGTTCCGTCTTCTGTTCGCATCACCCCGAGTTGGAACGCTTCTTCTTCACCGCATAAAATTAAATATTGCTTACTGCGGGTAATGGCTGTGTACAATAAATTGCGCCGAAGCATACGATAGTAGCTTTTTACAACAGGCAAAATGACGATCGGAAATTCACTTCCTTGTGATTTATGAATCGAACAACAATATGCGTGCGTAATTTGATGTAATTCTTGTTTTGGGTATGTCACTTCATTCCCATCAAATGAAACGACGACAAGGTCTTGTTTTTCTATATTTTCGTTTGCATAAAAAATGGCAACGATCTCACCAATGTCGCCGTTAAATACGTTTTCATCTGGCTGATTGACGAGTTGCAACACTTTGTCACCAACGCGATAAACGACATCGCCAAAAACGAGTTCACGTTTACTGTCGCATTTCGGATTAAATAATTGTTGAAGCGTCTCGTTAAGCCGATCAATTCCTGCGTGGCCGCGATACATCGGCGCAAGCACTTGTACATCTTTTGCACGATATCCTTTTTGCTTCGCATTTTCCGCTACTTTTTTTACAACGTCAACGACTTGTCCGCTCGTACAACGAATAAACGAACGATCTTTTTGTGGAACCGTCAAATCGTGAGGAATGTTGCCATCTTTAATTGCATGGGCAAGCGAAATAATCGATGAACCTTCCGCTTGACGATAAATGTCTGTTAGCCGAACGGTCGGAATGACGTTTGCGCGAAGCAAATCTTTTAACACTTGTCCCGGACCGACAGAAGGTAATTGATCTTCGTCACCAACGAAAATGACTTGCATCGTTGTTGGGACAGACTTTAACAACTGATTGGCTAACCATGTATCAACCATCGACATTTCATCAACGATTAACAGCTTTCCGCAAATCGGCTCATCTTCTCCGCGCTGAAATCCGTCTCCGCTCCAACCGAGCAAACGGTGAATCGTCATCGCAGGCAAGCCTGTCGATTCCGTCATGCGCTTCGCTGCACGTCCTGTTGGAGCAGCAAGCAAAATAGGAAATGGCTCATCCGTATCATAGCTCGTCGGATCAAGCGATAGCCCATGCAATTTCGCAAACAAATGAACGATGCCGTTAATGACCGTCGTTTTTCCTGTGCCCGGTCCGCCCGTTAAAATAAATAAAGGGGAACAAAGTGCTTGTTGAATCGCTTCTTTTTGCTTCTGCGAGTATTGAATGTTTGCCTCTTCTTCCCATTCCCCGAGCGCAAGTAAAAATTCGGCTTCAGAACATGTCAACGTGTCCGTTTGTTTAAGCAGTCGCTTTATGTTTGACACAATACCTTTTTCGGCAAAATATAGCGAAGGGATATAAAAGCGATCTTCTTCGGCGATTAACTTTCCTTCTTCAGATAAATGAACGATTTCGCGGGAAATACAACCGACATCGACAAGCTCTTGACGTTTCGCTTCTAGTAGTTGTTTCACTTCCGTAAGCAGTTGTTCATACGTCATGTACACGTGCCCTTCTTGCATGCAATGTTGCTCGATAACATATAAACAACCTGCGCGAATGCGATCAGGATGATTGCCCGAAATGCCAAGTTGCAAGCCGAGATCGTCTGCGCGGCCGAATCCGATCCCTTCAACGTCTTCTACAAGTTGATACGGATTCGTGCGAATGATTTGTAACGTTTCATCTTTGTACACTTGATAAATTTTCATCGACAACTGCGGACCGAATCCGAATTGTGACAAGGCGATCATGATTTGTTCTAGCCCTTCATGTTCGCGCAACGTTTCATACAACTGCTTCGCTTTTGCTTTTGTCAGTTTCGGTACGTTCGCGAGCACATCTGGGTCTTCTAATATTTTAGAAATGGCTCTCTCGCCTAAAGTTTCTACGATGGCGGCTGCTGTTTTTTTCCCGATTCCTTTAAACATGCCACCTGATAAATATTGAATGACTCCTTCTTTTGTTTCAGGAAACTCTTTCCGAAAATGCTCGACAACATATTGTTTCCCAAAGCGTGGATGTTCTTTAAATGAGCCGAAAAACGTATATGTGTCATACTCTCCGAGCAAAGGGAAATAGCCTGTTACAACAACGTCTTTTTCTATATGCGCTTCATTTGTCTCTTCCACGCGTACACGAATGACAGAATATAAATTGTCTTCGTTATGAAAAATCGTGCCAATATGGACGCCTTTAATAAACGATCGTCCGTCTAGATCTAGCTGTTGTTGCAACTCCATCTCCCCCTCTTTTATTGCAACGCTCGTTCCATTAGCTTTTTCCCATGTCCTGCAAGTAAATGATCTGGTTGAATAGCAAGCGCTTGTTCGAACATCTCATGCGCTGTTTTTGGATCGTCTTTGTATGCGTAGGCGACACCTAAATTGTAGTAAGCATCGGCATGTTGATTGTTTAATTGCACAGTGCGTTCAAAATAAGTCATCGCCTCATCGACAAACTGCAGTTGTGCTAAACAAAGCCCAAGTTGAAACATCGCTTCCACATCGCGCTCGTTTAGTTCTACCGCCCGTTGTAAATACGGCATCGCTAAGCGCGGTTGCTCTAAGTACATGAGCGACATACCGAGCATAAAAAAGACATCGCCATCTGTTAACCCAGCTTGAATAGCACGTTCAAATTGCTCTTTCGCACGTTCGAACTGTTGCTTGTTGTAATAAATGGATCCGAGACCGTAATACGCTGTCGCTGCTTTTTCATCAAGTTCAAGCGCTTTTTTGAAAAAACGGATCGCTTTTTCTTCTTCACCAACCGCTGCCAACACGTTCCCAAAATTAATGTAACCAACAGGATCGTTCGGGTTTTGTTCAATTGCTTCATGAAAACATTTGACCGCTTCTTCATATTTACGTTGCTGCATATATTGAATGCCTTGTGCGTTGTAATCCATCTACCTCACCTCATATGCATATTATAACAAAAAAGCCTTCAACTCGTCTGTTGAGTTGAAGGTTAGCCAACGTATGTGAGTCGATTGCCGTCGCGAAATACTTGATCAATCGTACCGCCACCGAGACATTGTTCACCGTGATAGAACACAACTGCTTGTCCCGGCGTCACTGCGCGCACGCGTTGGCTAAATGATACACGCGCTGTCGTCTCATCAATCATTTCTACAGTAACCGGCACATCTGGTTGACGATAACGGAATTTCGCCGTACATACAATCGGTTCGCGCGGCTTTCGATCACTTACCCAATTGACATTCGTCGCAATAATGGCATCAGAATAAAGCAATTCGTTATCAAATCCTTGTGCGACGTACAACACGTTTTCTTTCAAATTTTTCCCGACAACAAACCAAGGCTCTCCGCTTCCGCCAATGCCAAGCCCGTGGCGCTGTCCGATCGTATAATACATGAGCCCATCATGTGTACCTTTTATTTCTCCATCGAGCGTTTGCATCTTGCCCGGTTGCGCAGGCAAATAATTGCTTAAAAACTGTTTAAAATTGCGCTCACCGATAAAACAAATGCCTGTGCTATCTTTTTTTCCTGCTGTTGCAAGCCCCGCCTCTTTCGCTATTTCACGCACTTGCGATTTTTGCAATTCTCCGATTGGAAACAGCACTTTCGACAATTGCGCTTGTCCGAGTTGATTTAAAAAGTACGTTTGATCTTTATTTGCATCTAATCCGCGCAACAATTGATATTCACCATCGCGATAAGCGACGCGCGCATAATGCCCTGTCGCTAAATAGTCAGCTCCAAGCGCCATCGCATGTTCTAAAAATGCTTTAAATTTAATTTCTTTATTGCACATCACATCTGGATTCGGTGTACGCCCCGCTTTATATTCATCTAAAAAGTACGTAAATACTTTTTCCCAATATTGCTTTTCGAAGTTCACCGCATAATACGGAATACCAATTTGGTTGCATACACGCACGACATCTTCGTAATCTTCCGTTGCCGTACATACCCCGTTTTCATCTGTATCATCCCAGTTTTTCATGAAAATGCCGATGACATCGTATCCTTGTTGTTTTAACAATAGCGCTGCGACAGATGAGTCGACACCACCAGACATTCCAACAACTACCCTTGTCATTCTTCTCCCTCCTTTCATGCTTTTATTAGTCGCTTCACAATTTTTACAATGTCATACGCTGCTCGTTCTACTTGTTCCAACGTATTTCCATACCCAAAACTAAACCGAACAGATGAGCGAATGCGCTCTGATTCATTTCCGTACATCGCTACTAACACGTGCGACGGATCAATCGAACCAGCCGTACATGCTGATCCACTTGATGCGGCAATGCCTGCTAAGTCTAAATTGACAAGCAATGCTTCGACATTTGTTCCGAAAAACGACACATTTAACACATGTGGCAAGCGACATGTTTCATGACCATTGATTGCGTAATGAATCCCTTCTTGCGCAAACGTCTGTAACATTGTTTTTTGAAACTGTTCATATAACGCTCGTTTTTCAGCCATCGTTTGTTGAGCAAGCTCTGCCGCTTTTTGCAATCCGACAATACCGGGCACGTTTTCTGTTCCTGCACGCCGTTTTCGTTCTTGTTCTCCTCCGTATATGTGCGGGGTAAGACGAACGCCTTCACGCACATATAAAAAGCCGACTCCTTTTGGCCCGTTAATTTTATGGCCAGATACGGAAAGTAAATCAATGCCAAGTTCACGAACGTCAATTGGAACTAAACCGTACGCTTGAACCGCATCGGTATGAAAATAAGCACCATGGTCACGAAGCAATTGCCCGATGTCATGAATCGGTTGCAAAACGCCCGTTTCATTGTTGCCAAACATCACAGATACGATAATCGTATCATCGCGCAACGCACTTTTTAGCTGTTCAACCGAAATGATCCCATGTTCATCAACAGGTAAATACGTCACATCAAACCCTTGTTTTTGTAAATATTTGCACGTATTTAATACGGCATGATGCTCGACAGACGTCGTAATAATATGGCGACCTTTATCGCGATTCGCCATCGCTACGCCCACCAACGCTAAATTATCCGCTTCTGTTCCGCCGCTTGTAAAAATGATTTCGTTTGCTTTTGCCCCAATTGTTTTCGCGATTATCTCCCTCGCTTCATCAAGCGCGCGTCGACTTTCACGGCCGAACGAATGAATGCTTGATGGATTCCCAAAATATGTCGTCATATACGGAATCATTGCCTCAACGACTTGTGGATGAACAGGAGACGTCGCTGCATGATCGAAATAAATGCGCTCCAAATATATTCTCCTTTCTTAAATGTAAAACATGTATGCGTCACCGTGATCGTCAGTATGGCTTGCTAAATCTTCAAGCGTCGTGCTATCTAATACTTCTTTTACCGCATCGCGAATGCGCATCCATAATTCACGCTTCGCTGGTTCTTCGTCTTCTAGCTCTTCGACGACTTGCAACGGACCTTCTAATACACGAATGACATCGCCCGCTGTAATTTTCGACGGTTCATTTGCTAAAATGTAGCCGCCATACGCGCCGCGAATGCTTTTTACTAACCCAGCGTTTCGCAATGGGGAAATGAGTTGTTCTAAATAATGTTCCGATAAATTGTTCATTTGAGCAATCGACTTTAACGAAATTGGTCCCTCTCCATAACGCTTAGCCAACTCAATCATAATCGTTAAGCCGTATCGACCTTTCGTAGATATTTTCAAACGAATCATCCCCTTATTTACTATCAAAAGAAACACAAGCCATTATAACATAAAAGTGCAGAACAAAGGAACGTTACTGCTTTTTTCGTTCATTGAGCCGCTCATAGACGGAAGCAAGCTGCTTTTCTTCTCCGTTTCGTTTCGGTTCATAATATCGCGCACCGATTAAATCATCAGGCAAGTATTGTTGTGCCACCCAACTGTACGGATAATCGTGTGGATATTTATACCCTATTCCACGTCCAAGATGTTTCGCCCCCGCATAGTGAGCGTCTTGTAAATGAAGCGGAATCGACTGTCCTTTTCCGCTTCGCACATCCGCAAGCGCTTGATCTAACGCTTCATATGCGCTATTGGATTTCGGTGATAAGCACATTTCAATCGTCACAACCGAAAGCGGAATGCGCGCTTCTGGCATCCCGAGACGCTCCGCTGCTTCGATCGCGCTCATGACCTTCACACCAATGAGCGGATTCGCTAATCCAATATCTTCATAAGCAATGACCGCAAGGCGACGGCACACTGCGGTAAGGTCTCCTCCTTCAAGAAGACGCGCTAAATAATGAAGCGCAGCATTTACATCGCTTCCGCGAACACTTTTCTGAAAAGCCGAAAGCAAAGAATAGTACGTATCTCCTTGTTTATCATACGTCAACGCCATTTTTTCTACACAAAATGAAACGGTATTTGTATCAACAATGGCACTCTGATCGCCTTGTTTCGTTGCATATACCGCTTCTTCTAAAATCGTTAATGCCATGCGCGCATCCCCGTTCGCTCCTTCGGCAATGATGGAAAGCACCTCGTCGCTAATGTCAATATGCCAATTGCCTAATCCGCGTTCACGATCGGTTAAGGCGCGGTGCAGTAATTCGATCGTTTTCTCTTTTGTTAATGGCTGTAATTGTTTCATTTGTCCTAAGCGGCTCCGCACAGCAGGGTTAATCGAATGAAACGGGTTTTCTGTCGTCGCTCCAATGAGTGTAATGAGTCCATTTTCAACATGCGGCAATAAATAATCTTGCTGCGCTTTTGTAAACCGATGAATTTCATCAATAAATAAAATAACGTTCCCTTCAAAACGAGCATCTGCCACAATTTCTTCGATTTCTTTTTTCCCTGCCGTCGTTGCATTTAACGCATAAAACGGGCGTTTCATCGTTCCAGCAATCGCATAAGCGAGCGATGTTTTACCGACGCCCGGCTGTCCGTAAAGTAACAGGGATGGAACATATCCATTTTTAATCATTCGATATAATGCTGTATGTGGACCGATGACATCGTCTTGTCCGACGACTTCGTCGATTGTGCGTGGACGCATACGATAGGCAAGCGGTTCTTGAGCAAACACTGTTTTTCACCTCACAACGCGAGCGCCGCACGTAAGGCAGGAACGAACTGACGCATGTCGCTTTGTTGTAAATATAAAAGAAACGCTTCAACAATCGCTTTTCTCGGTTCATCTCGCTCCATTTCTTCTTTCAATTGTTTCAACAAATCCATCGTATGATAATCACGTGCTTCTTCAATCATCTCATCAATGAGGGCAAGTGCGCGCGCTTTTTCTGCTTTTGCATCGTGGCAAATGAGGGGCATGTCGTGCTGTAAACTATCGACAAGCGCATCTAGTCGCTCCATTAAAAAAGGAGCTAAACGTTGAAAAGAAAACGACTGTTTTTCAAACAAAGCAAAAAATAAATATTCTTTTAACATCCCATTTAACATAATGGCACAATCAAGTACAAATGGACGAATACGCTCCCCGTACATATCGATGAATGACTGAATGTACCAATCAAACAAATGAGAACGGATGCGCAAAACGAGCGCATGAACGTCTTCACTTACTTTTTGCGCATGGTCTCCCATATGCATTTGCACAATTTCTTTATGTTGTTCAAACGCTTCAATTTGTAAAGAAAGTTGTTTTAAAAATTTTTCTCTTGCCGTCAGCGAACGATCTGAAGCGATGCGCGCAAATTGTTGAAACAACTGATCGTAATGATATTGAAAAATCGACAAAACAATTTCTTCTTTTGACTTAAAGTAGTTGTATAGCGACCCTTTCGCTAAATGACTATGTTCAGCAATTTCTTGCATCGATGTCGCGTGATACCCTTTTTCCGCAAATAGTTTCATCGCGACTTCAATAATTTGCTCTTTTCTGCTCATGCGACCTCATCCTTATTGTTTTCTCGTTTTATTATAACACAACAGGCTGACCGAATTTCAGCCAGCCTGTCATCAATTATGCTTGTCGTTCTTTTTTCGCTTGACGGAAGAAAAATAGTTCATACACAACAGGAACGAGAATTAACGTCAGCAATGTAGATGATGTCAATCCACCGATGACCGTAATCGCTAATCCTTTCGAAATGAGCGTTCCTGATGATTTCGTGAGCGCAAGCGGAATGAGTGCGGCAACCGTCGCAAATGCGGTCATTAAAATTGGGCGTAGCCGCGTTTTTCCTGCTTCAATGAGCGCGTGACGAATCGTCATTCCTTTTTGCTCTCGATTTTGTCCGATGCGGTCAACGAGAACGATCGCGTTTGTTGTGACAATTCCAATGAGCATGAGCAAGCCGATCATGACGCTGACAGACATCGGTTCATTTGCGATAAATAAACCGAGCAAAGAACCAATTGGGACGAATATGAGCGACGATAAAATGATGAACGGAATACGCGCTTTTCCAAACGTAATGAGCATTGTAATATATACGAGCCCAATCGCAACAGCCATCGCTAAGCCGAGCTGCTGGAACGTTTCGACCGTTTCATCGCTTCCACCGCCACCTTCAAGTGAGACGTCTTTCGGTAACTGTACGTCTTGTTTGACGCCATTGATGACGTCTTGTGTCACTTTTTGAATGTTATCGCCTACAATTTGGGCAGAAACGCGAGCAAACACTTTTCCATCTAGTTTTTGAATCGATGTAAACGTATCTACTTCTTTTACGTCTGCTAACTGTTTTACTGGAACAGGACCAAACTTTGTGAAAATAAGCGTATTTTCTAGTTGTTCCATCGATGTCATTTGTTCGTTATATGACAATTGAACCATCCGCTCTTCATCGTCGAGTTTTAACGTTCCAACTTGCACCGGACGAGTTTGATCAGCGATCGTGCCGAGAATTTGGAAGCCAGAAACTCCGTATTGTGCTGCTTTTTGCGGATCAATGTTTACGATCACTTGCTTTTGTTTATCTGCAAAGTTGTTTGTGACATATTTTAAATCGTCACGCTTTTTCAAATAAAGCTCTACATCTTTCGCTGCTTGTTGTAACGCTGTTAAGTTTGTCGAGTATAAGTCAATGTTCACGTTATTGTTAGACGGCGGTCCACCCGATTGCAATTCTTGGACGCCAACTTTCGCTGCTTTTACTTCAGCTTGGGCAATGTCTTCCATTTCTTTTTCAAGCTCTTTAATAAATTGAGAAACGTTTACGTTTTCTTCTAACGTAATGAAATAGTTCGCTTGATTTTTTCGTTTTAATCCGCTTCGGAAGTCGCGCGTACCAATTCCAGCTGTCACTTCTTTAATTTCTTTCTTTTCATCAAACATTTTCTCGACTTGGAGCGACACTTCATTCGTTTTTTCTAACGGCGTCGAAGAAGGAAGCTCAATGGCAGCAATGAGCGTTTTTTGTTCTTCGTTTGGAATAAATGTAAAGCCTAACTTCGGCACAATAGCAAACGAACTACCGAGCAATACAACAGACAGGAATAACACCGTTTTTTTATGATCAAGCGCCCATTCAATCGCTTTTCCGTAAGCTCGTTGCAATGCTCCTTCTTTTTCTTCTGGCGGCACCTTTTTGAACGAGAACTTCGCTAGAATCGGAACGATCGTAATGGCAACAACAAGCGACATTAAAAGCGAAAATATGATCGTTAACGCAAATGGTAGGAAAAACTCACCTGTTACACCGCCAACAAGACCGAGCGGTAAAAAGACAACGACTGTCGTAATGGTCGATGATGTAATCGCCTTTAAAATTTCTTTTGTTGAATCTTGGACAAGTTCATCTGTCATCCCTGTCTTTGACTTACGAACGCGGCGGAAAATGTTTTCGATAACGACGATGCTATCGTCAACGACACGTCCGACAGCAACCGCCATTCCACCGAGCGTCATAATGTTTAAAGAAATATCCATTCGTTGTAAGAAAATTGATGCCACTAAGAGCGAAAGCGGAATGGAAATGATTGCGATAATCGTTGCACGCACGTTTCGTAAAAAGACGAGCACCGCGATAGATGCAAACAATGCCCCAAGCAATCCTTCACGCACAAGCGTTTCAACTGACTTTTTAATTCCCTCTGCTGAATCAAATCCGATTGCATAATCAATTTTGTCTTTATATTTGTCAAGCACGTTCAGCACTTTTTCTGCCACTTCAACCGTATTGGCATCTTGCTTTTTTGTAATGGCCATCGACAGTGCAGCGTTTAAATTGTAGCGCGTGATTTCTCCTTGTTCTGTGACAGGTTCAATCGTTGCGACATCTTTTAATGTAATCGTTGTCGGTGCTTCTTGCCCGCTTGCCGGCGCACCTGGTGATGCATTCATGATCGGAGAAGATAATGGTAAATTTTCAAGCTGTTTTATCGTTTCAATTTTTTGTTGAACGCGAATCGGAATTTGTACCGTTTCTGTTTGAACGTTTCCAGCTGGGAATGCTAAAAACTTTTCGTTAATTTGTTCTTTAATTTGCGTTAAGCTTAAGCCGTATTGCAACGCTTTTTGTTTGTCTACTGTAATTTGAATTAATTTTTCTTCCATTCCACCGACGGAAATGGAGTTAATTCCGTTAATTTTTTTCAGCTCTGGAATAATTGTCTCATCTAAAAGCTGCTGTGCGTTCGTATCTCCTTTAGCGAATACGGAAATGTTATAAATCGGGAACGTACCAAACGAGAAACGATTCACTTTCGTCTGCACGTTTTCTGGTAAATTCGCTTCTTTGACAAGCGATTCAACTTGTCGTTCGACTTCTTCCATATCTGTGTTAAATGGAAATTCTAAATTCACGATGGCGATGCTTTCAAATGAAGAACTTTGAATCTTCTTTACTCCTTCAATTGCTTTAAATTTTTCTTCTAACTTCGCCGTCACTTGCTCATTCATATCTTCTGGTGAAGCACCCGGATAAATGACTTCCACAGACAATTGTGGAAACTCAATATTTGGAAGTAAATCCACTTTTAAAGAAGAAAATGAATATAGTCCGCCTAATATAAGTAAAAATGAAATGATGAACACGGCGACTGCGTTTTTTAAACTAAACCTTGTTAAAAAGTTCATCCCGCTCTTCCTTTCTTTCTTGAAATATGACCGATTGGTCGTTTGATCACGACCGAACAGTCATACTTTCACTATAATTCAATTTTTGTTTATTTGCAACTAATAATGTGCGATAAGAAAAGCGCAAAGCGCCCCCATTTCGCCTAAAGGCAGCCCGCGTCCTGCGGGCAACGGCGAAATGTCGCCATCCTTGGCTCCGCGAAGAGCGCACAAGCCCCACCGAGGAGAGCTCGAACCAATCGATCGCTTGGTTCTGCGTGGGTAACATCACAGAAGTGTCTCAATGTGTCGCCGCCGAAAGAAGGGGCGGAGCGTATCACACCGATGGCGCTTGGAGCTAGACATCAATTTATAGAAAAGCGCAAAGGATTTCCCCTTGCGCTTATTGTTGATCAACACGTTGAATCGGGATGTCTTTTAATAATTGTTGCACGACATGTGCCGCCATAATGAGACCAGCGACAGATGGAACGAACGCATTCGATGACGGCGGCATTTTTGCCTTACGAATCGTTGCTTCATCGTTTCCTACTTCTTTTCGCACATCTTCGCGAATGACGATTGGACTTTCATCTGAAAAAACAACCGTGATGCCTTTTTTAATTCCTTCTTTTCGTAATTTTGTACGAATGACTTTCGCAATCGGATCTGTATGCGTTTTTGAAATATCCGCAATACGGAAACGAGTCGGATCCATTTTATTTGCGGCTCCCATACTTGAAATGATCGGAATGTTGCGTTCTAAACATTGTTTCATTAAATGAATTTTATATGAAATCGTATCCGATGCATCGATGACATAGTCAATGTCATACGAAAAAATTTGTTCATACGTCTCTTCTGTATAAAACATTTTTAACGCAATCACTTCGCACGCTGGGTTAATGTCAGCGATCCGCTCCTTCATCACTTCCACTTTCGGACGCCCAACAGTGGATAACAACGCATGAATTTGGCGATTGACATTTGTAATGTCAATATCGTCTTTATCGATTAAAATGAGGCGCCCGACGCCTGAGCGAGCTAGCGCTTCTACTGCAAACGATCCGACACCGCCAATGCCGAGAACGGCAACTGTACTTTCGCTTAATCGTTTCAACCCTTCTTTCCCGATTGCTAATTCGTTACGAGAAAATTGATGTAACATATTGTTCCTCCCATATGTAAGTATTTCAATCGGATATACATGCATTATGGCACAAAAAAAGCCCCAACGTAAAGCATGTTCTTTACGTTAAGGCTTTATTCGTTTTTGTTTCTTAAGTCCCAATCGTGCCGTCGCTGATGGCCTTTGTTTTGAACCCGCTCTCTCACAGGTGGGTGCCCTGTTTCAAGCTTATGTACGTCCTCTCTATGTAAATGAGGCATGTACGCCACCTGAAAACCCGGGCTCCCGTATCACACATTGTTCGGTCAAAACAATAGGTGATACGACAAACACATCAGGACTTGTTGTTATTTGTATGTTAGCACACTTCGTATGCATTTGCAACGTTACAAATTTAGTCTACTTTTTGAACGTCCTTCACTGACAAATGCAATTCGTCTAATTGCGCTTCGCTTACTGCACTCGGCGCTTCTGTTAGCAAGCAGCTTGCGCTCGCTGTTTTCGGGAAGGCAATCGTATCGCGTAAGTTGGAACGGCCCGCAAGCAACATAACAAGTCGGTCCAACCCGAGCGCGATGCCGCCATGCGGAGGAGTGCCGTATTCAAACGCCTCAAGCAAAAACCCAAACTGTTCGCGCGCTTGTTCTTCAGTAAAGCCAAGCGTCTTAAACATTTTTTCTTGTATGTCGCGTTCAAAAATACGGAGCGATCCTCCGCCTAACTCATACCCGTTTAACACAAGATCGTATGCTTGTGCGCGGACGCTTGCTGGATCTGTTTCAAATTTTGGCACATCTTCGCGCACAGGCATTGTGAACGGATGGTGCGCTGCATAGTAACGGCCTTCTTCCTCATCGTATTCAAAAAGTGGCCAATCTGTAATCCATAAGAAATGAAACGCGGATTCGTCAATCAACTTCAAATCTTTCCCTAATTTTAAACGCAACGCGCCAAGTGAGTCTGCAACGACACATTTTTTATCCGCTACAAATAACAACAAATCGCCGACTTCCGCTTCAAGCGTTTGCATCATTTGTTTTTGCTCGTCTTCGTTAAAAAACTTCGCGATCGGCCCTTTTAATCCGTCATCTTCCACTTTCAACCACGCTAACCCTTTTGCCCCGTAGCGAGCCACATATTCCGTCAACGCATCAATGTCTTTGCGCGAATATTTATCCGCAGCTCCTTTCACGTTGATCGCTTTCACTTGTCCACCGTTTTGCACTGCGCTAGCGAACACTTTAAAGCCACAATCTTTCACTTGCTCAGATAAATCGACAAGCTCAAGTCCAAAACGCGTGTCTGGCTTGTCCGAACCGAAGCGTGCGATCGCCTCGTCATATGACATGCGCGGGAATGGAATAGGAATGTCGATCCCTTTTGCGATTTTCATGACGCGTGCCATCATCCGTTCAATCATCGCTAAAATATCGTCTTGGCTCATAAACGATGTTTCAATATCGACTTGCGTAAATTCCGGTTGGCGATCGGCACGTAAATCTTCATCGCGGAAACAGCGGGCAATTTGATAGTACCGTTCAAACCCAGCGACCATTAATAATTGTTTAAAAATTTGAGGCGATTGTGGCAACGCATAAAACTCTCCTGGATGGACGCGACTCGGTACTAAATAGTCACGTGCTCCCTCTGGCGTGCTTTTCGTTAAAATTGGCGTTTCTACCTCTAAAAAGCCTTCTTCATCTAAAAAGTCGCGAATCGCTTTCGTCACTTGATGGCGCAATTGAAATGTTTGAAACATCACCGGGCGACGTAAATCTAAATAACGATATTTTAACCGAACATCTTCGGATACGTCCGTTTTATCCGAAATCGGAAACGGCGGCGTTTTCGCTTCACTTAAAATCGTTACGTGCGTCGCATGCACTTCGACTGTTCCTGTCGGTAAATTCGGATTGACTTGTCCTTCCTCGCGTTGAACGACTTTTCCTTCTACGTCTAACACGTATTCGCTACGAATCGTTTCTGCTACTTGCAATGCTTCTTTCGATACATCAGGACTAAATACAATTTGAACGATGCCTGTTCGATCGCGCAAATCAATGAAAATAAGTCCTCCTAAATCGCGACGTTTTTGCACCCATCCTTTTAAACGAACTGTTTGACCAATCGCTTGATCCGTTACTTCTCCACAATAATGCGTCCTTCCGAACATAATTTCCCCTCCTATTGCAATACGTTTTTCATATGTGAAACAAATGTATGAAGCGATACTTCTTGCTGTTCTCCTGTTGCCATATGTTTAACGTTAATGACTCCTTTTTCGAGTTCATCTTCCCCTAAAATAGCAACGTATGTCGCATGCAAACGATCGGCTGCTTTCAGCTGTGCTTTCACTTTTCGCTCTTGATAATCTTTTTCTGCCGCGATGCCTTCTTGACGAAGGGCAGCAACGAGAGCAACCGCCTCTTCTTTCGCTCGTTCCCCTAACGCAACAACGTAACAGTCGATTCCTTCTGAAATTGGTAGCGAAATACTTTCTGCTTCTAATGCTGCAAGCAAGCGCTCAATGCTTAAAGCAAATCCGATACCTGGCGTTTCAGGTCCGCCAATTTCTTGAACGAGACCGTTGTAGCGACCGCCTCCACATAACGTCGTAATCGCGCCAAATCCTTCTGCCTCGCTCATAATTTCAAACGCGGTATGATTGTAATAATCTAAACCGCGCACAAGCCGCGGGTCGACTTCAAAGGGGATACCGAGCTTTTGTAAATACATTTGCACTTTTTCAAAATATGTGCGCGACTGTTCATTTAAGTAATCAAGAATAGACGGAGCCGTGCGCATCAGCTCGTGATCACGATCTTTTTTACAGTCTAAAATGCGCATCGGGTTTTTATGTAATCGCGCTTGGCAATCATCGCAAAACTCGTGAATGCGATGTTGGAAATGATCAATTAACGCTTGTCTATGCGCCTTTCTACTTTCAACGTCACCTAAACTATTGATGACAAGTTTCAGCTTTTTCAATCCGAGCGTGCGATATATGTCCATCGCTAAAGCAATGACTTCGGCATCAATGGCCGGATCGTTGCTTCCGAGCGCTTCGACGCCAAATTGAACGAACTGACGAAAGCGACCTGCTTGCGGACGTTCGTAACGAAACATCGGTCCCATGTAATAAAGTTTGACCGGCTGATTTGGATATCCGTACATTTTATTTTCAACAAATGAGCGAACGACCGCTGCTGTTCCTTCTGGACGAAGTGTCAAACTGCGACCGCCACGATCTTCAAATGTGTACATTTCTTTTTGAACAATATCGGTCGTATCGCCGACACCGCGTAAAAATAGTTCGGTATGTTCAAAAATAGGGGTGCGAATTTCTTGGTAATTGTAACGACGACAAAGCTCGCGCGCAATTTGTTCAATATACTGCCATTTTGCTGCTTGTTCTGGCAATATATCTTGCGTCCCGCGCGGAATTTGAAATGACATATATTTCCCTCCTTTAGTTTTTATGCAAACAAAAATCTCCCATCCCTAATAAATTAGGGACGAGAGACGAATTCCCGTGGTGCCACCCTAGTTGAAGCGCATGCTTCCACTTTTATCCGATAACGCTCGGAAAGCGTTCTCTCCTACTAGCAATCGCGCGTTCAAAGAGAAACCTACGGAGTGTTCGTTCGTTAAGTCATCATGGAGAAATGCTTCCAGCCTAAGGCATTTCCTCTCTGGCCATGTGTACTCTTAACTACTTTTCTCCATCATCGGCGAGATGTTGAATTTTCTTTTATATTACGTACGAACAAACCATTTGTCAAGATGACCGTTATTTTCCGAAGTAGCGAACTAATCCGTTACAAATCGCCTCTGTCACGGCTTGTTGATATGTTGGCGACACAACGAACATCTCTTCGTTCGGATTGCTTAAATAGCCAAGCTCTAGCAACACAGAAGGGCGGCTATTTTCACGCAACACATGATAATTTCCTAAACGAACTCCGCGTTGTTGAATGCCTGTTAATCGACTGAGGGAATCAAAAAGCGCATCCGCAAGCGAACGGTCGATTTGCTTATAGTAATATACTGTTAAACCGCTGGCGGTACGGTTTAATGCACTATCGTAATGAATGCTAACAAACGCATCCGCTTTATTTTTCCCCGCTATTTGCACTCGCTCACTTAACGATAAAAACCGATCATCTTCACGCGTTAAAATGACATTAGCGCCCGTTTGTTTTAGCTTTTCACTTAGCAACAATGCGGTTTGTAACGTTAACATTTTTTCGATCGTTCCATTCACACCTGTCGTACCGTAATCTTTGCCACCATGTCCGGCATCAATGACAATCGTTTTCCCTACGAGCGATTGCGGTTGAGAAGGAGACGGTTGGTTACTTACTTGAACGACCCATTCTGCTACATATCCAATTGTTTGCGCATCAACTTGAATAACGTACCATTGTCCTTCTTTACGAATGACCGAAAACTGATCGCCTTGCTTCGCTTTCGTAATGACAGGCGATTGGGTGGAAGGAGCAGAACGAATATTTGTATTGTCGTATAACATTTGAACGTATGTATGTTGTTCATTATTTTGTTGATTATTTTGTTCGTTATTTTGTTCATTTTGCTCAACATTCGCTACGTATGACCGATGCACCCATCCTTCTTTTCCGTCCCAACGTACGTACACCCACTCCCCTTGGGCGATCGTTGCCGTCCCTTTTTCATTGCGATTGACATATCCGATAACCGAAAAAGTCGTACCCGGACCTTTTCGAATTCGCAAACCGTCGACTTGACAGACGACAAGTTGTTGTATTTGTTTTTTCGTTTCATTCGCTTCATTTTTTATTTGAACATATTTTCCATGCACCCAGCCAGTTCGGTTCGATGCGAGCCGAATTTGTAGCCATTCGCCTCGCTTTTGGACGACAGCATATTGCTTTCCTTTTGCTACTTTTTCTTGCACCGTAAACGTCAATCCTGGACCGGTGCGGACGTTCAATCGGTCAACAACGATGCGCACGTTCATTGCTGCTGATGCTGTTTGAACAATCAGCAACAAACAACAAAACATGAACAATGACGCGATAAGCGATTTTTTCATGTTGCAAATCCTCCTACGTTGTCAATAGTCGCTACTTTATTTCTTCATAAATAAAAAAAATCCTTCTTTGAATGGAAAGGTAGAAAAATTGGGAATAATACGAACGACATAGACACGAAAGGAGATTTGTCATGCGCCATAGTGAAAAAGGAGAGTTTATCCATTCACAACCCCCGCTTATGCACGTTGATTTTCACTCATTTATTCAAAAAGAAAACGAGCTCACATCGTTTGAACTCGCTTCTGAATTCGGGCTTACTCTTCGTGATGTACAAAAACTAAAAAAACATTTAGCACGAGGATAAGAAAAGCGCAAAGCGCCCGCCTATCGGCGAAGAGCGCACAAGCCCCACCGAGGAGGCTGTCGCCGCCGCAGTGTGGGGCGGAGCGACTCGAGCCGATGGCGCTTGGAGCTAGACAGCTCCCCAAATCCGAAATTTTATACTTTCTTATCTTGTAAAAAAACCGAGCTCGTCCACATGCGAGCACGGTTTTTATTTACTTTCGACAATGAGCGTCACCGGTCCGACGTTCGTTAACGTCACATCCATCATCGCACCGAATACGCCTGTTTCCACACGAATCCCTTTTTGACGCAGTTGCTCATTCAACGCTTCATACATTTGTTTCGCATGTTCCGGTCTAGCTGCGTCCATAAAGTTTGGTCTTCTTCCTTTCCGACAGTCCCCGTACAGCGTAAATTGGGAGATGGATAAAATTGACCCACCAACATCTAAAAGCGACACGTTCATTTTTCCATGCTCATCTTCAAATATACGCAAATGAGCAATTTTGTCTGCAACAAACGCCGCATCTTCCTCTGTATCATCATGAGTAATACCAACTAGCAACACAAGCCCAAAATCAATTTCCCCAACGACTTCGCCAGCTACTGTGACTTTTGCATCTTTTGCGCGCTGAACGACAACTCTCATTCCGACAACCCTTTCTAGTTCATTATCCGTCTCACTGAATAAATATCTGGAATTTGTTTAATGCGCTCAACAACTTTTTGTAAATGGCTTACGTTATGAATAAAAATCGTCATATGAATCGTCGCCATTTTATTTCGATGATCTGTTCTCCCAGATACAGCCGAAATATTCGTTTTCGTTTCATTTACAGCTTGCAATACTTCATTAAGCAAGCCACGTCGATCGTAACCAGTAATTTCGATATCGACTGTATATTCTCGTTGACAATTTGCACTGCTCTCCCATTGAACAGGAATAAGCCGCTCTTTCGCTTCTTCTGCAAGTACGTTCGGACAATCGGCACGATGGACGGAAACGCCACGCCCTTTTGTAATAAAACCGATAATTTCATCGCCCGGAACCGGATTGCAACAGCGCGACAAACGAATGAGCAAATTGTCCACACCTTCGACGCATACGCCAAAATCGCGCTTTTTCATCGGTGCAATCGTTTTTGCTTCTTGCAGCATGTCCGACAGGCGTTTCGCTTGCTCTTCTAAATCGCGCTGTTTGCGCCATTTTTCTGTTAAGCGGTGAGCCACTTGAGCAGCGGTAATGCCGTTATAGCCAACAGCAGCATACATGTCTTCTTCGCTGGCGAAATTAAATTTTTCCGCAACACGTTTCGTGTTTTCTGCAGTAAGCACTTCTTTTACGTCAAAACCCATGTTGCGAATTTCTTTTTCAACGAGCTCTTTTCCTTTTTCAACATTTTCTTCGCGGCGTTGCTTTTTGAAAAATTGTCGAATTTTATTTTTTGCATGCGACGTTTGCGCAATTTTTAACCAGTCTTGACTTGGACCGTATGAATGGTTAGACGTTAAAATTTCAACAATATCTCCCGTTTGAAGCGGATGATCGAGCGGCACCATTTTTCCGTTTACTTTTGCCCCGATCGTTTTGTTTCCGATTTCTGAATGAATGCGATATGCAAAATCAATCGGCACCGAACCAGCTGGAAGTTCAATGACGTCGCCTTTTGGTGTAAAAACGAACACCATGTCAGAAAATAAATCCATCTTTAACGTTTCTACAAACTCTTCGGCGTTGTTCGTTTCGTTTTGCCATTCGACAATTTCGCGAAACCATGATAGTTTTTCTTCAAACGTATTTGGGCGAATCGTCTTTCCTTCTTTGTATGCCCAATGGGCAGCAATTCCAAATTCCGCAATATGATGCATCTCAAACGTCCGAATTTGCACTTCAAGCGGCTCGCCTTTTGGGCCGACAACCGTCGTATGAAGCGATTGATACATATTCGGCTTCGGCATGGCAATATAATCTTTAAAGCGACCTGGCATCGGCTTCCAACATGTATGAATGATGCCAAGCACCGCATAACAGTCTTTAATGCTTTCAACGATAATGCGCACAGCAAGCAAATCATAAATTTCGTTAAATTGTTTATTTTGCAAAACCATTTTTCGATAAATGCTATAAATATGTTTCGGACGTCCAGAAATTTCAGCTTGAATGCCGACTTCGTTCAACCGTTCACGCATTTCTCGAATGACTTCTTCTAAATATTGCTCACGTTCTGCACGCTTCTTTTTCATTAAGTTGACAATTCGATAATATTGTTGCGGATTTAAATAGCGGAGCGCTGTATCTTCGAGCTCCCATTTAATTTTTGAAATTCCGAGACGATGCGCAAGCGGTGCGAAAATTTCAAGCGTCTCATTTGCGATGCGACGTTGTTTTTCTAACGGCAAATGTTTTAACGTCCGCATATTGTGCAAACGGTCCGCTAACTTAATTAAAATCACCCGTATATCTTGCGCCATTGCTAAAAACATTTTTCGATGGTTTTCCGCTTGCTGTTCTTCATGTGATTTATATTTAATTTTCCCAAGCTTCGTCACGCCATCAACGAGCATCGCTACTTCTTTGCCAAACTCTTTTTCTAAATCTTCCTTCGTCACAGCTGTATCTTCCACAACATCATGTAAAAATCCCGCCGCAATTGTTGCAGGATCCATTTCCAAATCGACTAAAATACCCGCCACTTGAATCGGATGAATAATGTACGGTTCTCCAGATTTCCGATATTGCTCGCGATGCGCTTCTTTCGCAAACTCATATGCCCGCTCGATAAACTGTACGTCGTCTTTCGACAAATAACGGCTCGCCTTTTCAATGACTTGCTCCGCCGTTAATACTTGTTCATTTGCCATGCAATCACCTTTTTTTATTTTAAACGTATTGACAATATTATCATGAAAATTTTTTTAAATGTAAAGAGCAACGATGTGAAAAAGAGGAGCGTTTTGCCCCTCCTTCCTTAAAATTGCATTAACGTTAAAATATCGTATCCTTTTAACTTCTCGCGACCTTCTAAATACGTTAATTCAATTAAAAACGCAATACCTGCAACGACGCCGCCAAGTTGTTCAACGAGCTTAATTGTTGCTTCAATCGTTCCACCTGTCGCTAATAAATCGTCTGTAATGAGAACGCGTTGCCCTGGCTTAATCGCGTCTTTATGCATCGTTAATACGTCCTTGCCGTACTCTAAGCCATATTCCACGCGAATGACTTCGCGAGGTAATTTTCCTTCTTTCCGAACAGGAACAAATCCAACACCGAGCGCGTAAGCAACCGGGCAGCCGATAATAAATCCGCGCGCCTCCGGTCCAACGACGACATCAATTTTCTTTTCTCGTGCATAATTGACGATTTGATCCGTCGCGTATTTATATACTTCCCCTTTATCCATAATCGTTGTAATATCTTTAAATTGAATACCTGGTTTTGGGAAATCAGGAACAATCGTTACGTATTGTTTTAAATCCATTGACTTTTTCCTCCTCATACAATGAATCAAACCAACGTTTTAGTTGGGCATAAGATGAATATAAAAACATATGTTCAAGCTCTGCTTGCGCTTGTTTCAGCCGGTAAGACGGTGATTCCGTTAAATCCCGCTTTTGTACATCACGTGCTAAAGAAACGATCCCGTTTTCGACTGTAATGAAACCAAGCTCTCTAAACACTTGAATCATAAACAAAATCGTTTCTTTCGTCCATCCGCGCGAGCGAGCTAAATCGTCTGCGTAACGCCGCACATCAAACGGGCTACGCTTATGCAAAAAAGAATACAGCCACTTAAAATGTTCGCGCGTTGGCAACACGCTGAAGAAGTGACTCTCCCTTTGATAGAATAACGCATAAATGCGTTCAGGTAAACTACAACTTAATAAAACTTTAACGATTTGTTGCGACGGAGGTAAGTCAAGAAGGACGACATACTTTCCACTCACATCGATCGCCGCTTCTTGTTCGCTTTGCACATAAACAATTTCATTAGCGTATGCGGACAATTGCAACGCATCCGCAGTGTCGCGATGAAAAGCAATAAACAACCGCTTTTCTTTCGGAAGCGATGCCATGAACTTGCTCGGATGACGAATATGACGGACATCAAACAGCTGCCACTCATTGACAGCTATATCTTGAATCATTAATTGTGGTTTGCGAAAGTTATTCCATTCGTTAATAGACAGCTCTCCCACGACCGAAAGACGAGCGTTCGGTGCAATTTCATCGCCAATATGTCCAAAGCCAAATCCGATCGCTTCTAACGTTTTTCCATCTTCAACTAACAACAGCTTTAAATGACTTTGATCTGTTCCAATTTTTCGTAACGTATCAAGCTGCACACGTTCGAGAAGAACACGCGGTTTCGGATTCCCCATGCCAAACGGTGCAAGCCGATTCATTTGTTCAATTAATTCAAGTGAAACGTCCGAGATCGAACAACATACATCGACATGCGTGACAGGAACGAAATGTTCAGGAGTTAGCAGTTGCTTCGCCGCCACGTTTAGACGGTGACGTAATTCATGTACATCATGTAAAGAAAGCGTCATCCCCGCAGCCATCGGATGTCCGCCAAAATGCGGTAAAATGTCGCGGCAGTTTGACAAATTGGCAAATAAATCGAACCCTTCAATGCTGCGCGCTGATCCTTTCGCAACTCCCTTTTCTTGATCTATACTTAAAACGATCGTCGGGCGGTAAAATCGTTCCACTAATCGGGAGGCAACAATGCCAATGACGCCGACATTCCATCCTTCTTTCGCTACAACTAACACGCGGTCGTCGGCATAATGTTGTTCAACGAGTTGAATCGCTTCTTCTGTTATGTCGTTTACGAGTTGTTGACGCTCGCGATTCATCATATCAATTTGTTCAGCGAGCATGTCCGCCTCATGCACATCTGTCGTCAACAATAACTGCACAGCAGGATCGGCGCAATCGAGACGTCCGGCCGCATTAATACGCGGACCGATCATAAACGCAATCGTGTCTTCCGTCACCGCCGTATGAGATACGCCACATTGTTTACAAAGCGCCTGTAAGCCGAGGCGGTTCGTTTGCCGAAATTGTTCAATGCCTAACCGAGCAAATAAGTGATTTTCATCTTGAAGCGGAACGAGATCGGCAATCGTCCCGATCGCGACGACGTCCAGCCATTCATACGGCACGCGCCCGATAAGCGCATGAGCGAGTTTAAATGCTACACCGACGCCGGCTAAATGTTTAAACGGATAATTTGGACTAATTTTCGGATGGATCGTCGCATACGATTCAGGAAGCACAGGACCCGGTTCGTGATGATCGGTAATAATCAAATCGATGCCAAGCTGTTTTGCTACGTTCGCTTCATGCAAAGCGGAAATTCCTGTATCGACTGTAATAATTAGTGAGACACCTTGTTCTTTCGCAAGTCGAAACGCTTGTTCATTCGGACCGTATCCTTCTGAAAAGCGGTTCGGAATATAGAAGGATACATTCGCTCCTTTTTCTCGTAACGCACTTACCATCACGACTGTGCTACTTACTCCATCGGCATCATAATCGCCAAAAACGAGAATATGTTCACCGTTTGTAATCGCTTTCTCTATTCGCTCAACCGCTTTTTCCATATCGTTTAACAAAAATGGCGAGTGAAACGATTGCTTTTGCTCAAAAAAAGAACGAGCGGCTTCAACGGTATCGTAGCCGCGGCTAACGAGCAATGTAGCAACGAGCGGAGCTATATGTAACGCTTGCGCAATCATTTGCACTTGCTGTTCGTTTACTTGTTTCATGTTCCAGCGGGTTTTCGATGCTAACATGTCATTCACCCCTCAACCTTTTTATTATACAAAACAATAGGCTAAGGGGCAATTGATTCATCGTACGGATTAATATGCACCATCACATTATGCACTTGTGGAAATGACAATAACTTTTCTTTCACTTTTTTTCCGATATCATGTGCTTCTAAAACAGTTAAGTGTGGCGACACGGCAATTTTTAAGTCAACAACAACATAATGACCATGTTGACGAGCATAAAGCGAGTCAATGCGCTTCACTTCTGAAAATGACAAAACGGCTTCGCGCAAACTCATCGTTTCTTCCTCATGCCACACGTGGTCAAGCGCATGATGAATCGATTCCGCCCCTAACTTCCACGCCATTTTTAAAACGAGAAGGGAAACGAAAAGCCCAGCAACAGGATCAGCGTAAATAAGCCAACGAATGTCGATATTTTGTCCAACAATGGCAGCAACGATGCCGATGAGAGCTGCAAGCGATGAAAAAACGTCTGAACGATGTTCATACGCATTCACGATAATGGCATCGCTTTTAATTTTTTTCCCTAACGCATACTTGTAACGAAACATCGCTTCTTTCACAACGATCGATAAAATAACAGCATATACAGCGATCATTTTTGGCGGTTCAATCGGATGAAAAAATGAAGAAAAAGAAGATGTTCCAATTTCTATTCCGACGAGAAAAAGCAAAACTGCGACAATAATGGCAGCAATCGATTCAGCTTTCCCGTGCCCATACGGATGATCGTCATCCGGCGGCTGCTTCGCCGCACGCAAGCCAATCCATACGGCAAATGATCCCGCCACATCAGATGCGGAATGTACCGCATCGGCAATAAGTGCCTTACTGTTTGCGATCATTCCGATCCACCCTTTAATTACCGCCAGTATAATGTTGCCGACAACACCAACCATAGCGGCAAATTGGGCTTGTTGAAAGCGTGTTTGTTCATTCACTCCATTCGCTCCCTTTCTCTTTTGTTTTTTTTAGTGTATCCTATTCACTTCATGAAAAAACGTCGCGGCATGCGCCACGACGTTTATACTTCTGGTTCTGCTTCCCACTGTTCGCGTTTTTGCTTTCCTTTTTTCAATTGTTTCGATTTCCAAATGAGCCATAATTGTGCTGCGATAAAAAGCGAAGAATATGTGCCGGAAATTAAGCCAGCAAGCAACGCAAATGAGAAATTGCGAATCGCTTCACTACCGAACAATAAAAGGGCGACAACGGTAAACACGACGGTTAATACCGTATTTACAGAGCGACCAAATGTTTGTTGTAATGCTTTGTTGACGACATCTTTTAAATCATCGACCGTTTTTACTGTCCGCTTTTTCATTAAATAACGAATGCGGTCAAACGTGACGATTGTATCATTAATCGAATAACCGACGATTGTTAATACAGCAGCAATAAACGTTAAGTCGACTTCTAAGCGCGTCAAACTAAAGAAAGCGATAATGAAAAACGCATCGTGTAATAGCGCAACAATGGCCGCAATCGCCATATACATCTCAAAGCGAACGGTAACGTAAATAATGATCCCGATCGACGCAATGAGTACAGAAATAAACGCATTGCGCGCTAGTTCTTTTCCGACCGTTGGCGATACCGTGCTTACGTTTGGTTCAATGCCATATTTTTCTTTAAAATGCGACTTCAACTGTGAAATTTCTTTTTGGTCAAGTACGCCGAGAAAACGTACAATCGCCATCTCGTTGTTATTGCCTGATAAGACGACATCTTTCGGCTTAAGACGTAATTCATTTAATTCTTGCTTCACTTCTTCTGCTGTGAGCGGCTTTTCACTCATTAAATCCACGCGCGTTCCGCTTGAAAAATCAATGCCTAAATTTAATTTAGCGGTCAACAATAACACGAGTCCAATAACGACCATCGCTCCTGAAATCATGAAAAATAGTTTGCTTCGTTTAACAAAATCGAGACGTGCAAACTTTGTTGGAACGTCTGTATCATCTGTTACTTTCGCAATGTCTAATATATCTTTCGGATTGACGCCAAAATAATGCGGTTTTTTATCGAATAAGCGGCTCTTCACGAGCAAGCCGAGCAGAAGACGAGTACCATATACTGCTGTAATAAAGCTCGCTAAAATGCTAATGATGAGCATCGTTGCAAATCCTTTTACAGAGCTCGTCCCGTATACAAACAAAACAACGCCAGCAATGATCGTTGTAATGTTCGCATCTAAAATCGTTCCAAAAGAACCACGATTTCCGATGCGGTACGCTGACATAAGCGATTTTCCGAGCTTTAATTCATCTTTTATTCGCTCGTATGTAATAATATTTGCATCGACTGCCATTCCAACCCCAAGAATGAGCGCAGCAATTCCCGGTAGCGTTAGCACACCGTTCATCCAATCAAAGACGAGCAAAATAAGGTAAATATATACGCTTAACGTGACGACTGCAACAATCCCAGGCAAGCGATAAAACAAGATCATAAATAAAAAGACGAGCGCAATACCAATGATTCCTGCAAAGATCGTTTTTTGTAATGCTTGTTCCCCAAACTGTGCACCTACCGATGTTGAATAAATTTCTTTTAGTTCAACCGGAAGTGCCCCTGCATTTAACAAGTCAGCTAGCTGTTTTGCCTCTTCAACCGTAAAATTACCAACGATAGAAACGTCCGTCTGGTTGAACACTTCATTGACTTGGGCGGCCGAAATAAATTTTGGATGCTCTTTTCCTACTTCTTTTGCGTATGAGTCAACGCCTTCCTCAAAATCAAGCCAAATAACGAGCACATTATTTGGTGCCATGCTTAATACTTTTTGTGTCACTTCTTTAAACTTGTTTGCATCTTTTAATTGAATCGCAACGCTTGGCTTTCCTTTATCATCAAACGTTTGTTTTGCGCCTCCTTCAACGAGGTCGCTTCCATCCATCAATACGTTATCATGTACGTCGCGAAACGTTAATTTCGCCTCTGTAGATAAAATTTCGCGCGCTTTATTTTGATCTTTCACCCCCGCTAACTGAACGCGAATGCGATCGTTTCCTTCTACATCAATGCGCGGTTCGCTTACGCCAAGCACGTTAATGCGTTTATTTAATGCGCTTACCGTGCTAAGCAATACATCTTTCGTAATTTTTTCTCCTTCTTTTGTCGGCTTCACTTCGTATAAAATTTCAAAACCACCTTGCAAGTCTAAGCCGAGTTTAATATTTTTGACAATTTTCTCTGCTGTCGTTCCCATCATGCCGCCTAGTAAAACGACAAGAAGGAAAAAAGCAATGATGCGACTACGTTTTACCATAAAAATCCTCCTCTATTCTGGACGCTGCCAGAATTTTTACCAACAAAACAAATTATGAATGACAGTACACTTTCTGTCAATTTCCAAACGAACAATTAAAACAATTGTTCTAACTCCGAAAGCCCTTCTTCCGTAAACCAACGATCGTGCTTTTGTTCCTTTGCGACAATATACGCCATATAGTCGCTTGCCCGCAATGATAAAATGTCGTTCACAAGCTCAAATAGACGCTTTTCTTCTTTGTTTTTTTTCCATTTTTTCACCATTAAACAATTCCATACGTCTTCAATCGTCGCTTGTTCATAGCCGAGCAGCTTCAACTCATCTACTTTACTTTGTAACGCTGGCATTAATTGTTCGCGATCCATATTCGTCTCCCCCATTTTGTCATGCTTGGCCAACATGTGCATATATTTCATTGTATAAAAGATGACCTCATTTGAGAAGGTAGGGAGGAACATGTCCAAATTTTTGAAAGGGACGATGATTTTAATTGTTGCTGGATTGTTGACGCGCATACTTGGCTTTATTAATCGTATCGTCGTTGCTCGTCTCATCGGTGAAGAAGGGGTAGGTTTATATATGATGGCTGTGCCGACGCTCGTATTAGCGATTACAATTACGCAGTTCGGCCTCCCAGTCGCCATTTCAAAGCTCGTTGCTGAAGCGGAAGCGGTAGGCGATAAACGAAAAGTGAAAAAAATATTAGTCGTATCTTTGTCTATTACTGTCGTTTTAAGTTTCATCTTTTTCCCAGCACTACTAGCCATTGCACCGATTCTTTCTAACACGTTATTTACAGATGCGCGCGTATATTATCCGCTCGTCGCAATTGCACCGGTTGTCCCGATTGTCGCTGTTTCTTCTGTCTTACGTGGTTATTTTCAAGGAAGACAGGAAATGAAACCGTATGCGTATTCTCAATTGCTTGAACAGGCGGTGCGCATTACGCTCATTGCTGCTTTTACAACCGCTTTTTTGCCTTACGGTATCGAATATGCCGCAGCGGGAGCGATGATTTCCGCCGTCGTTGGCGAGCTTGTATCTCTTATTTATTTGTTTATTACGTTTAAACGAAAGAAGCCGATTCGCATTCGATACCATTTTTTTGCGTACGTCAAACAAGGGAAAGATACGTTTGTTTCGCTGATGCGCATCGCTGTTCCAACCCTCGGAAGCCGGTTGATTGGATCGATTGCATGGTTTTTTGAACCGATCGTCGTGGCACAAAGTTTAGCGCTCGCCGGCATCACTGCAACCAATGCGACAAAACAATACGGGGAGCTTACCGGATATGCGCTCCCCCTTTTAATGCTTCCATCGTTTATTACATACGCGCTCGCCACTTCGCTCGTTCCAGCAATTAGCGAAGCCGCTGCCCAAAAACAACACCGTTTAATTGAATATCGGTTACATCAAGCGGTACGGTTATCGCTTTTCGCTGGGGGATTGTCCATTGTCGTGTTGTACGTATTAGCAGAAGAAATCATGCACCTCATGTATGGGGCTAATCAAGCAGCAATCTTTGTCAAAGTCATGGCGCCGTTTTTTATCTTTTACTACTTGCAAGGGCCGTTGCAAGCCGTATTGCAAGCGCTTGATCTAGCGAAAGAAGCGATGACAAATAGCCTGATCGGTGCCGTCGTAAAAACAGCGCTCATTTTTTGGCTCGCTTCACAACCGTCGCTCGGCATTATGGGAGCGGCGCTAGCCATTACGGTCGGCATCATGATTGTCACGTTATTACATGCTGCTACAATCGTTAAAGCGATTTCGCTTACTTTATATATCAAACAATATGTCGCTCATTTCGTCGTTATCGTTTCTGTTGCAGCAATTGGACATATGCTCGTTCCGATTTTACCGTTTTCATTGCTTATGAAAACGATTGTTGTCATCGTCATCATGACGTTCATCTATTTCGTTCTTGCACAATCGTTTCGTTTAATTGAAAAAGATGAATTTCGCCAATTGTTTCGTTAATTATTCATCTTTTTCATCAATATAGAACGTCCCATTTTCATATGTACAATAAGAAATATGTTCAATTCGTTCATATCCGCGCTCTTTTAGTTGCTTGATTAACCATGTGGGCGTTTGATCGATCAATGTTAAATGTTCTTCTTGAATGACACCGTCTTTAATGAGCGGCAAGGCTAAAGACGGTGTTTTCTTTTTTCTTTTGTCTTTTTCAAATACGGACAGTTTGCCAGACGGCTCTAAAATGGCAAATTCAACGTCCGCAATGTTTTTAATATTTTTTTCACGCAATTGAATAAGCAAATCATCAAAATTGTACCGTTGCTTTCGCATCGCTTTTTCATCAATTTTTCCGTTGTTAATAATGACAGTCGGGGAGCCATCAACGAGACGCCGAAACGCTTCGCTTTTTAAAGAAAAAAATGCAAAAGCAATTTGGGCGATTGTCAATACAATCATCGGAACGAGCGTATGAAAAATCGGATCTTTCGGTTGCTCGATCGCAATGACCGCCATTTCCCCAATCATAATAAAAACAACTAAGTCTAAAATGCTCAACTCCCCAATTTCCCTTTTCCCCATCATGCGAAAAATAAATAAAATAGCTACGTACAACAGTAACGTTCGCAAAATAATTGTAACGTACTCCACCTTTATTCCTCCTCGTTTGTTCTACGTTTTTATTCTAAACAAATGGACAATGGAATATGTTTGTACTAAATGTAGGGTAGCGTCAAAAATTCTATGAAAAACACCTGTGAGCGACCTGTTGAAGGAAAATAAAGGGGATGGTGGAGTCGGATTCGCCCTTGACCAACACT